>JAGACN010000016.1 GCA_017614095.1 Clostridia bacterium
GACGAGGCCTGCTCGCAGGTATCCATGCACTCGCCCGTGATCAACGAGCTGAGCGCGCTGAAGGACGACATCCGCCGCTTGGAAAAAGAGCAGCAGAATATGGAAGCCAAAGAGAATATGTCCAACGAGGACTACGCCAGACTGGCGGAGCTCAAGACCGTCTGTCTGCAGAAGAACCAGCGGCTGGACGAACTGACCATCGAGCGGGACAAGCTGGCTCTGACGGAGCAGGACCTGGCCAGGGTCATCGAGGTTTGGACGGGGATCCCCGCCGCGAACATCGGCGAGAGCGATTACGAAAAGATGAACCGGCTGCCCGACGTGCTGCGCAGCCACATCGTCGGTCAGGACCAGGCCATCGACGAGATCACGCGCGCCATCCGCCGCGCCCGCGCGGGCATTTCCTACAAAGCCAAGCCCGTATCCTTCATTTTCGCGGGCCCGACCGGCGTCGGAAAAACGCAGCTGGTCAAAGATCTCGCCGCCTATCTGTTCGATACGCCCGACGCGCTGATCCGGCTGGATATGAGCGAGTATATGGAGAAATATTCCGTTTCGCGGATCCTCGGGTCTCCCCCGGGCTACGTCGGATACGACGACGCCGGCCAGCTCACCGAAAAAATACGCCGGAAACCCTATTCCGTCGTGCTGTTCGACGAAATCGAAAAAGCGCATCCGGACGTCCTCAACGTCCTGCTTCAGATCCTCGACGACGGGCGCGTCACCGATTCGCACGGCAAGGAAGTCAATTTCGAAAACACCATCATCGTCATGACGACCAACGCCGGAGCCACCGGCGTCCCCGCAGCAGGATTCACCGCCACCTCGCACGACAGCGACGAGACCCGCGTGCGCGCCGCGCTGGATACCTTCCTGCGGCCGGAATTCCTGAACCGCGTGGACGGGATCGTCGTCTTCAACCGGCTGACGAGGGAAAACATCCTCTCCATCTGCCGGATCATGCTGGACGAACTTGCGTCCGTCCTGGCCGAGAAGGGGCTCGCACTCCGCTACACCGACGCGGTCGTGAACGCCCTGGCGGACAAGGGCTATTCCGAGCGGTACGGGGCCCGGAACCTGCGCCGGGTCATCCAGACCGACGTGGAAGATGCCATTGCGGCCGAGCTGATCGCCCGGTACACCGAATCGCTGACCGCGGTCGGCGTGGATCTGGAGGACGGAAAGATCCGGATCACCTGCCTGTAGCGGACCGGCTGTTTCACAGCGAATATATAAAAGCGGAAAGGAGGCCTCCGTTTGTCCGAACAACATACCAATCAAAACGAACCTTTCTTTCCGCAGCTCCTGTCGGCAGAGGAACTGGCCGACTGTCTGCATACCGATCTGAAGACCGGACTGTCGACCAAAGCCGCGAAGATCCGCCGCCGGCACTACGGACGGAACATCATCCGCGGCGAGATGGATCTCCGCTTCGGCACCAGCATCAAAAACCAGTTCAAGAGTCTGACCTATCTGTTCTTTCTCATTTTATCGTTCGTCCTCTACCTGTTTGAGCCGCAGACCATTTACCTGGTGGCCTTCTTTTCCGTCCCGCTCGTGCTGCTTGCCGACGCCTTCCTGGAAACCAGAGCCGCCTCGGAGCTGAACCGGCTCAGCCAGAACGCGTCGCTGACCGCGACGGTCATGCGCGACGGCAAGGGCATCCGGCTGGACAGCCGGCTGCTGGTGCCCGGCGACATCCTCTATCTGGAAGACAACCACATCGTTCCGGCGGACTGCCGCATCATCCAGGACGACGGCCGGCTGCTGGTGCTGGAAACGCCCGTCAGCGGCGCTGCATCCGCCGTCCGCAAATCCGCCTTCGCGGAAGCGTCCGAAGAGGAAACGATCTCGGCCAATATGCTGTATGCGGGGACCATCCTGCGCGAAGGCAGCTGCTACGCCATCGTCTGCGTCACGGGAAAGGAGACCCTGACCCGGCGGATGCACCGGAAGAAGGAGGAATTCCTCCCGCTGCTGCTTCGCCAGACAAGGAACTACGCGCGCCTGTCGGCCATCGTCGCCGCCGGCGCATGCTTCCTGGTGATCGTTCTGGGCGGCCTCTTTCAGAAATGGACCGTTTCCGCCCTCTTTGTCACGGCGGCCGCTTTAAGCGCCGCGTCCCTGTGCGACAGCCTGCTGCCGCTCTCCCTCGCGTCGTTCGTTCACCATCTGCTTCTGATGTCGGAAGACCGGATGATCGTCCGGAACCAGGATTCCCTGTCCCGGCTGGCGTCCGTCGACAGCATCATGTGCACCAAAGAGCGGATGCTCCCTCCGAAACGCATTTCGCTGGACTCCGTCATCGTCAACGGCAAGCTCGTCTCCTCAAGCGAGCCGCCCGACCGCGACGCGTCGGAACTGCTCCTGCTCTCGCTGGCCTGCTCGGACTATCCGAAGCCGAAACGCGCCTTCGACCGCGCGACGTTCAGCTATCTGAAAGACGCCTGCGTCCCGATGAACGACCTGACCGAGCAATGGTTCCGCATGGATACCGCACGCGACGGCGAAGACGAGGTCAACGCCGTTCTCGCCCTGCACGCCGACCATTACACGACCGTGATCAAAGGATCGCCGGAACTCATCCTGTCGCGCTGTGCCGGCTTTGCCCTGAACGGAAAGGAATACAAACTGACCGACGCCGCCAAACGGAAAATGCTGACGCTCGCGGAAGCGGCGTCGCGTGAAAACGCCTATCTGCTGGCCATCGCCTCCGGCATCACCTCCGCGGATACCCTGCGCTCTCCGCTTGCGGACAAACGGCTGATCTTCCGGGGCATCCTCGCCTTCCGCACGACCGTGGAAGTGGACGTGGCCAACGCGGTTTACCGGTGCAATTCGGCCGGGATCGAAACGGTCATGGCCTCCGGGGATCCCTATTATACCGCCGCCAGCATCGGAAAAAGCACCGGCATCATCCGCAGCGAAGGCGAGATCATCAGTTCGCGTGAAATGAAGGCGCTGGATTACGGCATGTTCGTCATGAACGCCGGCCGCTACCGGCTGTTCCTGGAGCCCGAACCCGACCAGTGGCAGGACGTGCTCCGGCTCCGGAAAGAAAGCGGTCGGATCGTCGCCGTCACCGGTGAAAAAACGGAAGATCTCGTGCTGCTGCACGACGCGGACATCGCCGTGGTTCCCCAGTCCGCTCCGGACATCCTCAGGGAATCCTCCGACGTTTTGATGAAGGAAAGCGGCCTGCACGTGCTTGCGGACGGCATCACCAACGCGAAGGCGCTTTGCTTCCGGCTGCGCTGGATCCGCCAGTACGCCGTTTCCGGGTCCGCGCTTCTGCTGACCGCCCTGCTGATCTCCGTTTTCTTCGGAAACGGCCCTGCCGTCTCCCTGCCGGGCATCCTGTTCGGGGGGCTGTTCGCCAATCTCGCCATCGCCGTCTGCATCGCTTTTTCATCCACCAACCGGAAGATCTTGAACCAGAAAGTCCCCGCGTTCCGCGGAACGCTGTCTCCGGAAGAACTGCTGCTGCCGTTGATCCACGGACTGGGCGGAGGCGGATGCATCTTCCTGGTCCACCATCTGACCGGCAGTTCGTCGGCGGCGCTGATCACCTTCCTGCTGCTTCAGTTCCTGTACGCATGCGGCTGCCTGTGGCCGGAAAGCGTCTTCCTGCACCGGCGCTTCGGCTCCCGCCCGCTCTGGATCCTGCTCGCGGTGCTGATCGCGGTGTTTACGCTGCTGCTCCTGCCGGACGGCATCCGGTCCGCGCTCGGATTCGATCCCGTCTCCTGGATCGGGCTGGCCTATGCGGCCGGAGCTGCCGCCGCGTGGCACCTGCTGACCCAGACCATCCGGCTCCTGACCGGCAGACGCAAAAAAGCCGGCCGCGAAGAACCGGCAGAATCCGTTTCCCAAACGCAAAAAGAAGAAGAATAGAAACCCAAGCAAAGGAGGTACCCCCTTATGACCATTCAGAAAACCGACCTGATCGGCGACGTTCTGGACCGCTATCCGCATCTGGCCGTCTATTTCCTGGAGATCGGCATGCACTGTCTCGGCTGCCCGCACTCCCGCGCCGAAAGCATCGAACAGGCATGCGAAGTCCACGGAACGGACGTTGACGAACTGCTGGAGCAGCTGAACCGCGCCGTGGCATCCGGCAACTGAGCCGCATTCTTTCCGAAAACAAAAAAACAAAACAATAAAACAAAAAGGAGCGTCTTATGAAAAAAAGCACATTTTTCAAGGATTTCAAGGACTTCATCTCCAAAGGCAATATCATTGATATGGCCGTTGGCGTGGTGATCGGCGGCGCGTTCGGAAAGATCGTTACCGGACTCGTCAACTACATCATCAATCCGCTCATCAGCCTGCTGACCGGCGGCATCAGCCTGGACAGCCTGAAGACCGTTCTCGTCGAAGCGACCGAGGAAGCGGAAGAAGTCGCCATCGGCTGGGGCCTCTGGATCCAGACCATCATCGACTTCCTGATCGTCGCGTTCTGCATCTTCCTGGTCCTCCGCGCGATCGTCAAAGGCAGAGAAAAAGCCGAACAGCTGAAGAAAAAGAAAGAAGAAGAGAAGCCTGCCGAACCCGAAGCGCCGGCCGAACCCTCTGTTGAAGAAAAGACTCTGGCTGTTCTCGGAGAGATCAAAGAACTCCTCGAGAAGAAATGAGTTCCGATTCCTACCTGATCGGTGTTGACGGCGGCGGTTCCAAAACCGCCGTCGTTCTCACGGACCGCGCGCTGCGTCCGCTCCGCCTGATCACCCGTCCCCGGTCCAATCCCGGGGATATCGGCGTCGAGAACTCGCTTTCCCTCGTCGTCGACGGCTGCAAGGATCTGTGTGCCGAAGCGGGCATCGCGCCCGCGTCCGTCCGCGCCCTTTTTGCGGGCATCGCGGGCGGCAGCGCCGGAAACTACGCCCGACAGCTGATCGACCGGCTGTCGGCCGCCTTCCCGGATACGCTGTGCGGCGCCTCGGATGACGGGACCAACGTCCTGTACGCGTCCTTCCCCGAAACCGACGGCGTCTGCATCATTTGCGGGACCGGCTCCTCCTGCTTCGTCAAGCACAAGGGGAAGATCTACCGGATCGGCGGGTTCGGCCAGTTCGACCTGAAAGGAAACGGGTTCGAGATCGGCCGCGCCGCTTTCACCCACGTGTTCCGGGTCCAGGACGGGCGCAGCCCGAACAGCTGGCTGGCCGATGCGGTCAACGGGCGGTTCGACGGAGGCGCCTACCGGCACATCATGGAGATCAACCGGTACGGGAAAAACGAATTCGCGGCATTCGCCCCGCTGGTATTCGAAGCGGCCGAACAGCACGAAGATCCGTACGCGCTCGCGCTCTTGAAGGATCAGCTGGGCCATATCGCGGAACTGATCGACAGCGCCGGACGTTTCTTCCCGGGCGATTACGAGGTCTCCCTGTCCGGAGGCATTATGCGGCATCCGCTTGCCGTGGATCTGATCCGGCAACAGCTCTCAGGCCGGGCCCGTCTCTTCCGTGCGGAAAACGAGCCCTACATCGGCGCCGCGGCAAAGGCAAACGCTCTTCTGCGCGGCGACGCGCCGCTGATCCTCCCGTCTTTTCTGGCCGCTTCCAGGCAGCCGGACTGACGCGTTCCGACAAAACAAAGAAGGATTCCGAAAGCAGGAGTCCTTCTTTTGTTTGTCTCTTCGATTGTCGATCCGGTCAATGACCGATCCAGAACAGCGGACGGACGCCGCACGGTTCCGTCCATTTCAGCGGTTCCTCGCTTTGCTCGCCGCCCGGGCCGATCACCGGCGATGCCCCCGTATCGGACGGATCAGGCATCAGCCACCAGCTGACGGCGGACGGTGCCTCGTACGTTCCGTCCGGATCCTGTTCGCCGATTTGTAGAAATCCAGCCGTCAGACCTGCCGCTTCTTCACGGGTCAGCAACCTTAAGAATCCGGCGGATCCGTCGGCATCGGGATCCGATCCCAATTCCATCATTTCCCGCTCTTCGGCCGTAAAGGCGTCCTCCAAAAAGGCTCCGTTCAGCCAGGAAGCGGGGATCGAACGCTGCCAGGCCCAGACTTCGGGATCCGGTTCCGCGTCCGGCAGGCTGTCAAACAGCGGCATCGAATCCAGCACGTTCTTCGACAGGACCAGGATCCGGTCCTCGTCTTTGCCCAGGACGATCCATTCCAGTTCCTCCGCGCCGTTTTCGGGATCCCCGTCCTGTTCCATCCGGCCGAACGACAGAACGTCTCCGTTTTCATAGACCGCAAGCAGACTCCAGAACTGTTCCCGGCTCACGCCTTTTTTGCACTTTTCAACATAGTCCGCGCTGTCGCGGTAATCGCCGAGATAGGAAAAGTACTCCTCGGCCTCGGCATACTGCCGGTCGGCATAGAGCGCACACGCCGTGTTGTAGTCTTCCTCGTTTTGTTTATCATAACAGGCCTTGCTCCGCTCCGCCGCGTCGGCATACGATCCGAGCGACGCAAACACGCGCGCGGCGTCCTCGTAATTCCCCAGTTCCTCCAGCTGCTCCGCGGCCATGTAGCGTTCGGCCTGTTCGTCGACGGACTCTTCGGACGCTTCGGAAACGTGCGAAACCGTCGAAACGGGTTCCACGGAAGACTGTCCCATATCCGTGTACCAGCACCCGGTCAGCGCCAGCGCGAGAAGGAGCAGACCGGCAGTCAATCGCTTGCTTTTCACGGAGGTCACCGGATCTGCGGATTCATCTCGTGGCACTTGCGGATGATGTCCAGCTGCTGGCGGACCTGCTTCAGCTGAATATCGTGCGGCCGTCCGTTCAGCAGCAGTTCGTAAACCTGATCGTAATAGGTCTGCACGGCCGCGATGAACGGCGCCTGCGGATCCCCGTCCCAGGATTCCTCGTACCAGATCAGCTTCTCGCCGCAGTAGGCGGGCAGCTGTTCGTCGTCCACGAACAGCGGAGTTTTGATCAGATGCTGCTCCGGCGCCTCTTCTTCCAGGAAGTACTTCCAGTCGATGTGCCCCATCGTCCCTTTGAGCGTTCCGCGGGTGCCTTCCACTTTATAGGTGTAGCACGGATAGGCGTCGCAGGAGGAAATGTCCAGATCGATGAGCGGCCGGTCCGGAGCGGTCAGGATCAGTTTCACATAGTCTTCCGCGTTTCCGAACGTATTGCAGCGGTCCATCTTGCAGAAGATCTGCGGCTGGCCGTCGTAATCGTCCAGCAGGTTCAGCGCCTGATCCAGCGGATGCGGTCCCGTATTGGCCAGATTGCCGCCGTTGAACTCCAGGCAGCACTGCCAGTCCCATCTGCGCGCATAGCCGTTGAACTGAATGCCGATGTGCACGATCCGGCCGAGTTTGCCGGAAGCGATGACTTCTTTGACTTTTTCGAAATAGTTGGCGAACCGGCTTTGCTGGAAGACCAGGAAATGGCAGTGATTCGCCTCCGCCGTCCGGCAGAGGTCGTCGAATTCCTCCACGGTCGGAACGCAGGGCTTCTCGCATAAGACCGAAAATCCGTGGCAAAGCAGATCTTTCGAAATGGCGTAATGGAGATGGCTCGGCGTGGAATTCACGACCAGATCGATCTCGTCTTTATGGTCGAACAGTTCGGTATAGTCCTCGTAAACGGAGCAGCCGTATTCCTCCGCGGCGCGGAGACGTCTCTTCTCCAGCTTCTCGACGACCGCCACTACACGGAACCGTTCGGTATCTTTTTTCAAATGAAATCCGTGAATATCTCTGCCGCTTCGGCCCTGGCCGATGATCGCGATATGAAACTGCTTCAAAATGAAATCCTCCTGTTTTTGTTTTCCGCAACGATTATATCATATCTTTTTGAAAAGAACAAGGGAAAAGCATCTCCGAAACCAAACAAAAACCGCCAAATCTGTTGACGGACCGGAGAAAAATCGGTATAATAGGGACGGACTTTTGAAAGGGACGAGCGCATACATGTTTACGAAACTCAACAAAAAAGCCGTCATCGCGGTTGCCATCGTTTTACTGCTTCCGCTGGTGGCCATCGGATTTTTCGCGTTTCAGCGCATCACCGGCGCGACGGAATTCGACGACGTGCACCAGGTGCGTCTGGTGCTGCCCGATAAAACCGAATATCTGTACACGGACCGGGAAAGCACGTCCTATTTTGCCTCCCTGATGAGCCGCTCTTCCGTCATCTCCACGGCGGTTCGGGACATTACCGAGGAAACGCCGGCCTCTCTGTATCTGGACGACGCTAAATACGATTTCTATCTGTCCCGCTCCGTATCCGGCTGCATGATCCGCGGCGAAGACGGCCGGTTCCGGCTGATGAACGAAGCCGACGCGACCTCCCTGATCATCCGGGACGAGATGGTCTATCTCTACGCGGACAGCCTGCTTCCGCGTCTGACCATATCCTCCGGCGACGACAGTTATTCCGTTCAGCCGGACGCCTATCAATGGTCGTTCAAAAAAGAGGACGGGAAACTGTACGAAGACCACGCGACGGCCGCCAAGCAGGACAGCCCGACCTACAACCTGTTGGCCGACTTTGAAAATTCGTTCGCGTTCTCTCTGGAACCCAGCCAGTATTCGCTGTCCGTCTACCGACTGGACGGCGCCGCCGTCGGCGAAGAGATCCCGGTCAATTCCTTCGAGGAACTGTCCTTTGAACAGGATACGCTGCTGGGCGTCAATCTGCAGGCCCGCTGGTCTCAGGCGGACAACATGAACAATTTCGGCGAAGCCTCCTACCGGTTCGCCGTCCTCTACGACGTGCCCGCCCAGGTCGAGCTGATCGGCGCGGACGAGACCAGCACGCGGACCGTGCATGCCGGAGACTGGATCGTATTCCGTGCGCTGTATACCAACGAAAACGAATCGCTTCAGATCCGGTCCAACTGCACGGCGGACAACCTGGACTTCTATTACGACCCGGCCAAGCAAAGCAGCTACGCCGTCGTCGCGATCGGGCGGGAAAACCCGGAAGGGACCTATTACGTCAGCGTCACGTCCGGCGAGACGGTCACGCTGTTCAACCTGAAGATCCAGAAAGCGGAAGAGACCAAGATCCTTTCGCTCCAGCTGTCGGACGACGATTACCAGAATTATCTGACGCCGGAACGGCTGACCGAACTGGAGGAACGGCTGACCGAGCTGCGCGCGCAGGCGGATCCGACTCCCATGTTCGCGGACACGGGCTCCGAATACGGTATGTTCGTGTTCGGCCTCCCCTGCGCAGGAAACGCCGTTTATCCCTACGGAAGCGATCTGCTGTTCAGCAACAGCAACAAAGACGACCCCGGCTGGTATCAGCTGAACGGGATCCTGTACGAGGCGGCGGAAGGAACGGACGTGCGCTCCGTCCAGGCCGGGACCGTTCTCTTCACGGGTTATATGGGCGCCTACGGAAACGCCGTGATCGTCAGCCACGGATGCGGCGTATGCAGCTACTATTTCCATCTGGCGGATATCAACGTCACGGCCGGCGAACGCGTCGGTCTGGGCAAGATCATCGGATCCGTCGGACGTACCGGCTTCACGAACGACTCCGCCTGCCTGCATTTCGCATTGTCTGCCGGAAATACCTATTTCCGTCCTTAATTTCGATTACCACAAACATGAGGGACTGCTTTTCACCTGCCGGTTGGAAACAGCCCCTTTTTGATCACGAGGTCCCTATGCGCAAACCGAAAATGATCCTGTTCGACCACGGCCATACGCTCATCTATTCGCCGAATTTCCTCCCGGTACGGGGTACCGAGGAACTGATGAGACACGTCCGGAAGAACCCGTACGGGCACACGCTCGAAGACGTCCGCAAACTGTCGGAGGAACTTTGGACCGACCATTTCGAAACCGCACGCCGGCTCGGCTACGAAGCGCGCGTGCAGACATCCGACCGGATCGTTTTCGAATCGCTCGGAATCGAGCTCGACCTGACGCCGCTGGAAGCGGAGATCGTTTTCTGGAACGCGGCGTCGCCCGGGTTCCTGATGCCGGGCGCGGACCGGATGATCGACTATCTGAACCGGACGGGCATCCGCAGCGGCGTCATCAGCAATCTCATCTTTTCCGGAGAAGCCCTCGCGGACCGGATCGGCCGGTTCCTTCCACATCACCGGTTCGAGTTCATTCTCTCCTCCTGCGATTATTATTTCCGCAAACCCCACCGGTATATGTTTGACGTGGCCGTCGCGAAAGCCGGCCTCTCCCCCGACGAGATCTGGTATTGCGGAGACAACCCCGCATTCGACGCTGCGGGCGCGCACGGGGCGGGCATTTTCCCGGTCTGGTTCGACAGCGACGTCGATAAAAAGGAGGAAAGACCGGCTCCGGAATGCGCTCATCTGCATATCCGGGAGTGGGACGAGCTGATCCGTCTGCTCGAGACTCTCTGACTGCCGCCCGTTTCTGACCGGATCCCGCCGCAGGCCCGTCTCAAAGGGGATCCCGCCGCAAATTCCGCTGCGGGACTGCTTTTGGGCGGGATTTTTTTCTTCTAAAAAAATCAGACTTGACAAAAACCGGAAAATTATGTAAAATGAATTCGGACGGCTATTTGTTTCTTTTTCGAAAGGAAAAAATCCCATGTTTGAATGCGGACAACTGGTGATTTACGGAGGAAACGGCGTTTGCAGAATCGAAGACATCGTGATTCGCGAAACGCCTATTTTGGGTCGCCGTGAAACCTACGTCATCCTGCTTTCCTCCGGTTTGACCGCCTATGTCCCGACCGACAGTTCCGTCTATATGCGCGCGCTGGTTTCCGAGGAGGAGGCCCTTTCGGTACTGAACGATTTTCCGCTTATCCAGCCGAAAGTCATCCCGGCGTCCAATTCGAAAGCATTGGCCGATCAATACCGCGCCATCATCGGGAAACACGATCTGCGTGAAATGATTTCTCTGTACAAATCGCTGCGTCAGAAGCTCGTTCAATCCATTTCGGCCGGTAAAAAGCCCGGAACGATGGACGAACGGTTTTCCGCTCAGGCGCTGGATGCCGTTCTCGAAGAACTCGGGGCGGTCCTGCAGCAGTCCCGCGACGAACTGCTTGGACGTCTCTGCCTGGACGCATAGCCGCACCCCTTTCCGGACACGGCCCGGCTGCCGTCTTCCGCTCATTCACTACGGGCACCCGTATCGGGCGTGCCTTTTTCATTGGAAATCCGCTCATTCCGGAGGTCTCTTTTTTGGAAACGATCGTCGAACAAATGCATATCCATTACGAAACGCGCGGCGTGTTTCAGCCGGACGGGACCGGCCGGGTACTCGCGTTGTTTCTGCACGGATGGGGATCTTCCGGATCGGCATTCGGCCGACTGCTCGACGTTGTCGGCGAACGGTACCCGGTCCTGGCGCCCGACCTGCCCGGCTTCGGCCAGAGCGACGAACCGTCCGAGCCCTGGTCCGTAGAGCGGTACGCGCAATTCGTCCGGTCTTTCCTGGAACCCTTTTCCCCGGAGGAAGTGATCCTGATCGCGCATTCCTACGGCGGACGCATCTCTATCCTGCTTTCCTCCTCCGGCGATCTGCCGTTTGCCGTTCGGAAAATGATCCTGGTGGACGCGGCCGGCATCCGGCCGAAACGCGGGCTCCGCTATCACGCAAAAGTCCGTTTTTACAAAGCCGGGAAATGGGTCCTGTCGCGCAAGCTGGTCCACGCCGTCTTTCCCAACGCACTGGATGAATTCCGCGCCGGGCGCGGCTCTTCCGATTACAACGCCGCTTCCCCCATTATGCGGGGCACGCTGGTGAAAGCGGTCAACGAGGACCTGAGTCCGCTTCTTCCGAGCGTTTCCGCCTCCACCCTGCTGCTGTGGGGGGAGAAGGATACGGCCACACCGCTGTCCGACGGAAAGAAAATGGAATCCCTGATCCCGGATGCCGGGCTGGTCGTTCTTCCCGGCGCAGGTCATTTTTCGTATCTGGATCAACCGCTCATCTGCGAGCAGGCCATCCGCTCATTTTTGGATTGCTGAACGGAGAATCGTATGATCGTCCTCTATTGCATATTCTGTGCGCTGTACCTGTTCGCCTCGGTCCTGGCCGCCCTGCGGTACATGCACGCATTTCAATTGAATGCCTACCGAACGCGCACCCAGCTCTCCTGGATGAAGAACCACCGGGAGCGGCTGGCATGTCTGATCCCGGTCTTTCTGTGCCTTTGCTTCGCGCCGGTCGGACGTTTTTGGTCGTCCGTCGTTTCCACGGTCTTTCTGGCCTTTTCCTGCTATACGCTGTTCCCGCGGAAAGCCAAAAAGCCGCTGGTCGTCACCAGCCGGATCAAACGGCTGCTGGGCACGTTTCTGCTGCTGTCGGTCCTGTTCGGCGTGGCCGGCTATCTGCTCGGAAAACATCTGCGGATGACCCTGCCCGCCCTCTTCCTTCTCTGCTCGCCGTTTGCCGTCCTGCTGGCCAATTTCATCAACCAGCCCATAGAGAAGGCCGCCCGGAACTGGTACATCCGGGACGCAAAGAAAAAACTGGCCTCCAGTCCGGACCTGACCGTCCTCGGCGTTACCGGATCCTTCGGAAAAACAAGCGTCAAAAGCCATTTGGGCCATCTGCTCTCCGTCCGTTACGACACGCTGATCACGCCGGAAAGCTACAATACGCCGATGGGCGTCGTACGCACCATCCGCGAAAAGCTGCTTCCCCGGCATACGCTGTTCGTTTGCGAGATGGGCGCCCGCCACGTCGGCGACATCAAGGAACTGTGCGACCTGGTCCATCCGGTTCACGGCATCATCACGGCTGTCGGGAACCAGCACCTGGAAACGTTCAAAACGGAAGACAATATCCTGCACACCAAATTTGAACTGGCCGACGCGCTGCCGCCCGACGGGATGCTGTTCGTCAACGCGGACAGCGAACCGATCCGCCGGCATCTGCCTTCGCTGGACCGTCCGTATATCTCGTACGGGCTGACTCCGGACTGCGCCTACTACGCGTCCGATATTTCCGTTTCGCTGACCGGCACGTCCTTTCTGCTGCATACGCCGGACGGGGAAAGCATCCCCTACCGGATGAAACTGCTCGGAGGACACAACGTGCTGAACGTCACCGGAGCGCTGGCCGTCTGCATCTCGTTCGGCATCCCGCCGCAGGAGCTCATCCCGGCCGTCCGCACGCTCGAACCGGTCCCGCACCGGATGCAGCTGCTGCCCGGAGGCGATATCACGTTCATCGACGACGCCTACAACTCCAATCCGGCCGGATGCAGAGCCGCGCTCAACACGCTGTCCCTTTTCGACGCCTGCAAAATCCTGGTCACGCCAGGCATGGTCGAACTGGGATCGGATATGGAAAAAAGCAACAAGGCGTTCGGCGTCCAGGCCGCGGCCGTATGCGATTACGTATTCCTGGTCGGTGAACGGCAGGCCGTTCCGATCCGCGAAGGGCTTTTAGAGGCGGGATTCCCGGAAGGACGCATCACGGTGACCCACACCCTGCAGGAAGCGCTCGGCTTCGTCCGCGCCATTCACGCATCCAAAAAGAAGATCGTCCTGCTGGAGAACGATCTTCCCGACAACTACTGATAAAAGGAGGGCATCTGTGAAACGGATGTTCTAAAGCATGAGACTGAATGTTGCCGTTCTGTTCGGCGGAAAAAGCACCGAACACGAGATCTCCGTCATTTCCGCCATCCAGGCGATGGAAAACATGGATCCGGAGAAATATGAGATCCATCCCGTATACATCACAAAGGCCAACGTCCCGTATACCGGGGCGGCGCTTCGGGATATTCAGAACTACCGCGACATCCCGTCGCTCTTGAAAAAGGCCGTCCGCGTCGCGTTCGTTTCCGACGGAACGCGGACCTGGATGGAGCGCGCATCCGGGAAGCGCTTCGGCTCCCGGCGGCTTGCCGCCATTGACGTCGCATTCCCGATCGTACACGGAACGAACGTGGAAGACGGCACTCTGCAGGGATTCCTTCGCCTTTACAATCTCCCCGTTGTCGGCTGCGACGTTCTTTCGTCGGCCGTCGGGATGGATAAATATGTCATGAAGCAGTACCTGGCCCACGAGGGCTTCCCGGTCCTGCCCGGCGTTCGTCTCCGTTCCGGCGACTATGCGGATCCGGATGC
>JAGACN010000017.1 GCA_017614095.1 Clostridia bacterium
ACTTCGGGCTGTTGATCTTCAATGTTGCCGGGTTCACTTTGTATTGCTTTTCAAACGCTTCTGAAGCCGGGCTGGAATAGCCGAAGTCCTCGTAATTCTCAAGCTGGTAGTAGACGGGCAGGGGATAGCGGATATAGTCCATCTGAACCCCGTCGATCTCCGGATAGTTTACCTGCAGTTCCGTCACCATATCCGTGATCATCTTCCGGATCACCGGGTCGGAGGGATCCATCGCGATCGCACCGTACCCGTCCACGGTCCGCCCTTTTTGTGTCTTCAACCGTTTGCTTTCGTATAGGTTTACATAATGGCCTTTCGGATAGACCGTCGAGGCACTGACGGAGAGCAGCGCGCAGGGCATGACGACTAAGTCGATGTCCGCTTCCTCGCACGCCTGCGCGAAGGCTTTCACGACGTCGAAGGAGCCCAGTTCCGGGTGGGGCAGGAAGCCTTGCACGGAGGAAGGATAGACGGCATAGCCGCTGGCCAGCGGGTCGATGATGAGCGTCGTCAGGTTGAGGCTCTTCGCGTAGGATACTGAGCGTTTGACCGCTTCGTCGTCTTTGTAATGCAGGTAGGGATTGCCTTCGGCGTCGGTCTCGCCTACGGTCACCCAGGCGGCCCGTTCGCCGAAGGGGATGCCGGGGACCAGTTCGGCATACAGTTCGTCCAGCAGGTCGCAGGTGCGCAACAGCTTCGCCGCCCTGTCCTTTCCTTTTGCTTTTTCAAATTCTTCCTGGACCGACGCATAGAGCGCGTCGGCTTTTTTATAGTCGATGAAGTCGTAATCGAACTTCACTTTGTAGACGTCGTCCTTCGCCTGCTGGATGCGTTTGATCAGGAGCTTTTCCATAGTCTGCGGCGTTTTCAGGAAAGCGATCATCTTGGCGGCGGTCTGCACGCACAGGTCGCCGACGTTCACGACGGCGGCAAGCGGAGCGGCTTCGCGTCCGGATGCGCAGACAGCGTATCCGCCTTCCGGAATGGCGTTTCCGCCCTCGGCGTTTGCAATCACGTTCTTGACGATACCGTCCTTGCCGATGAGGATCTCCGTTCCGCTGCCGGCTGGTGTCTGTTCATAATCCGCGCCGGACAGATACAGCAGGTCCGGACTCGTACGACCGGCCTCCGGGTTGTATTGCGAGAAAGTGAATTTCCGCACGGTGTACAGATGCCGCTCGGAAATATGCTCGACCTTTTCTCCGATAGATGCGGACAGGATTATGGATTCGTACGTGCTGCCCGCGCCGACGGCCAGCACGTAACCGCTTTCGGGGATTGGCGTGTTGCCGGAGTTCTCATTTCCGGAGGGCCGGATCTCCAGAACGGTCCCGTCTTTATCGACCGCCATCTCCGTGCCCCAGATATTGCTGAAGGTCGTGGAGGTATACCAGCCGTCGTCAAACAGGAATCCGGCGTTGTCGTCGATCCGGACGATGTTACGGTAGCGGATCTCTACAGGCTTGCTCCCGATCATCACGTATTCTTCCGGGAGGTAGGACTCTGTGTACAGGGACGTGCGCATGCCGATACCGGGTTCCGGCGCCCGCTTCAGTTCGGCGTTCCGGATGCGGATGACGAAACCCGTTTCCGGTAATATGGCCGGCTCATTTTCGAATACGGCGCACAGGATCCCGTTGCAGACGGCAAGGTCCGTAAAGTCCCCGCTCTCGTCCGGCGCGTCCGGCGCGGTGTCGCCGCAGACCGTGCGGTCAAAATAGAAGAAACCTTCTTCGCCGGTATCCTCCTGAACGGCGGTTAGGTCGTATTCGGTTCCGCTGTAATGGAAGGTCGACACGATGGGTTCCTCCGGTTCGAAGGGTTCATCCGGTACAGAATCCTCAGGGGATCCCAAACCGGATCCGGTATTGTCCGCGCTGTCCTGTGGTCCGGGCTCTGTACAGCCGGATAGCAGGAACGGAAGCGGCAGGATCAACGCGCAGGCGAGCAGACAGGGGAATACTATACGGAAGGATCGGCGTAAGAAACTCATGGGTTGTCCTCCTTCGTTTGTGACGACGGTTGATTGTCGGATTTGGGTGAGGAATCAAGGGCGGTCAGCGACTCGTCCGCGACCAGCTGGTTGACCCAGCGCTTCTGCTTTAGGAATACGGCGCCTAATACGGCTTTTCCGATTTCCGTCGCCGCACAGACGGGATACATCCACTGGATGGGCAGGTCCGTCAGATAAGCGACACACAGGCAGACGGGTACGAAAACGGCCCAGGAGAAGACGGAGTCGAACAGGATGGTGACGAAGACCTTGCCGCCGCTCCGCAGGGTGAAATACGCGGCGTTCGTAAAGGCGTAGACGCACATGAACAGGCCGTCCACGCGGATGAAGAGCGAAGCGATCTCCCGTACGCTTTCTTCCGTATTGTAGAGTAGCGGGATCACGCCGGAGAGGGCGACCATTGTGCCGGTCAGCAAAAAGCTCATGACGACCGTGAATGCGGTCATCTTCCGCGCGCTGTCCTGCGCCCGGTCCAGTTCGCCCGCCCCAAGCTGGTTGCCGACAATGATGGAGATGGTGCTGCCCATGCTCATAAAGAGCACGCTGAACAGATTGAAGATGGTCGACGAGATGTTGAACGCCGCGACTACCTGGATGCCGCGAGTGGCGTAGCACTGCGCGGACAGGACCATCGCCAGCGACCAGAAGAACTCGTTGAGCATGAGCGGACAGCCCTTGCGCAGGATGATCTTCATCAGTTTCTTCGGGATCCTGAAGGACCGGAAGAGGCCCTTGACGTACGTGTATTTCGCGGAATGGAGGTGCGTCCAGAGGACCAGGAAGAGCAGCTCGCAGAAGCGGGAGATGACGGTGGCCAGCGCCGCGCCGCGGATGCCCATTTCGGGGAAGCCGAGCTTGCCGAAGATGAGCAGGTAGTTCAGGACCAGGTTCGTGACGATCGCGATGATGCTGGCGACCATCGGCGGGACCGTGTTGCCCGTTTCGCGCATGGTGGAGGAATAGCTCTGCGCCAGCGCAAAGGGGAGCAGTCCGAACAGGATGACGACCAGATAGTCTTTGGAAAGGCGGACCGTTTCCGCGATCTCCTCCGGGGTGTTCGTATCCGTGACGAACAGCCGGATCAGCGGCTCCTCGAAGAGCAGCAGCACGCCCGTGAAGGCGGCCGCGGCGATCGCGGAGATGAGCAGCTTGAACCGCAGCGTGTGGCGGATGCCGTCCGCGTCCCGCTTGCCGTGGAACTGGGCGGTGAAGATGCCCGCTCCGGCCGTCGCGCCGAAGATGATCAGATTGAAGATGAAAACGAATTCGTTGTCGATGGTGACGGCGGACATCGGCAGGGTGCCGAGGCGGCCGACCATCAGATTGTCCAGCAGGTTGACGAAGGTCGTGATGCCCTGCTGTACGGCCATCGGAAGCGCCACCGCGAACATGGTGCGGTAGAAGGCGCGGTTGCCGATGAGCGAGCGGATGCGGTTCATGAAAACGCTGTGCTCCTTTCCGGGCTTTATGCGGCCCGACTGCGTCCGTTTGGTTCCAGACGAATCAGTATACACCCGAGCGGACTCTTTTTCAACTAAAAATGTGAAATTCATTTATCCATTCATTTATCCACAAATAATTCCTTCCCATTTCTATTATTTGTCTATTTACTGGCCATTCCTGTTTGGAATACCCTTATTTGATATACTTTTTCGGCCCATTGAATGCCTTTTGTCCCCCTTGACTTTCATCGCCATAAATGGTAGTATGGTGGCAAGAAACCCAAACCGCTTTTTCAAGAAAGGAGTTCTGCATGAAAACGTCTTTGAAGATTTCACTTCGTCTTCTGGCCACGCTTCTCTGCCTGGCTCTGATGATCGTTTCTCTTCCACAGGCGCTCCTTTCTCAAGCGGGTGAGATCCTCGGCGGCGACGAGCCGGAACCGAACGCTCCGGAAGAAACAGAGAACGCCGCATTCGTTCTTGGGGAAATGACAGATAACCGGGCGGCACATACGAAAACCTTCCGGTTGTCTGACGGCAGCTATGCCCTCGCGGACTACGCCGAGGCGGTTCATTTTGAAGAGAACGGTCAATGGGCCGATTACGACAACACGCTGAAATACATTGAAACCGAATCCTTTTCGGGTTATGAAAACACCGCGTCCGATGTGCAGATGCGGTTTTCTGTATATCCGGACGACAATGAACTGGTCTCCCTGCAGAGCGGAGCATACATGGTTCACATGAGCCTTCCCGGCGCTTCGCCGGACGCAAAAGCGATCGTTACCAATACACCCGCTCCTCCGGAAGGAAACAGCATCGATTCCTCGGCGACCCTTCCGAACTATTCTTCCAGCCTTGTTTATGAAGAGATCGCCAAGGATACGGACCTCCAATATATCCTCTCCGGCGGCAGCCTGAAGGAGAACATCCTCATTAGAAATCGATTGGATTCCTACTCGTATTCGTTCCGGCTGTCTCTTTCCGGATTAACCCCTTCCATTGAAGAAGACGGCAGCATCATCCTTAATGACGCTCTTTCCAATGAGGCTGTCTTCCGTATTCCCGCCGGTTTTATGACCGACGCCGATGGTGCGTTTTCTTCCAATGTTCGGTATTCTCTTGAGCAAACGGGCGAGAGCCAATACATCCTCTCCATTCTTCCTGATCCCGAATGGCTGAACGCGGAAGACCGGAAATACCCCGTTACCGTCGACCCGTCTTTCTTTGCCGCCCGGACGGGATCGGATACACTCGACAACCACGTGTCCGAACAGTACCCGAATACGAACTACTACATCGATACGCACCTGGTCGGCGGCAATAAGAACGGTTACAAAAACGAGATCCTGTTCATGGCGAAGACGCTGTCTCCGCTTCCTCCGTCGGCAACGGTCATCAAGGCCACTTGTATGTTCCGCGTAAACAATACCTATGCCGGGACCCGTACGGACGGGATCAAGGCTGTCCTTTTGGCTTATCCGATCCTTTCCGAATGGGATACCCTGACGGTCACCTGGAACAGCAAACCGACCGTTTCCACAGAGGCGCTGGACTTCGAAACCTTTTACAGTGCCGGCTCTGCGACATATATCTATTACGACATCACCCGTTTGGCGCAGCAGTGGTATTCCGGCGGAAACAATTACGGCTTCGCGCTGAAAGTCAGCGGCACGACGGACGGATACGTCCAACTGTACAGCTCCGACCGCTCCGGAAGCGGATACAAGCCGAAACTCACCATTGAATACCGGGATACAAAAGGACTGGACGACCGCTGGACGTTCGCGTCCCAGTCCGCCGGCGGCGCCGGGACCGGATACGTCAACGGATTCAACGGAAACCTGGTCTTTGTCCATAACGACAAAACGACGAAGGGCAGTATCCTTCCGGTCACCGTTTCCCACGTGTTCAATGCCGCGAACGCGGATGATGAATTCAATACGTCCATGCCCGTCGGAAAGGGATGGAAACTGTCCATACAGGAAACCGTAACGCTGGAGCCGATCGGCACGGAGACGTGGTACAAGTACAACGACGGAGACGGTACGGATCTGTATTTCATGGAACAGTCCTCGTCCGTTTACGTTAGCGAAGACGGACTGGGGCTGACGCTGACGTTCGGGAGTAATGACAAACGGTACTGCCTGACGGATGACTACGGCAACAAGAAGTATTTCAACGTATCCGGTAACCTGTCTTCCGTCGAGGACGTCAACGGAAACAAGAAGACGTTCGTTTACACAAACGGTAAACTCACGTCCGTCACCTATACGCCGGCGGGCTCTTCGACTCCCGTAACGCAGCTGACGTTCGCGTATTATACGAACGGCGCCTTGCAGACGATCACCGACGGATCGGACAGTTCGGACTACGTCACGTTCAAATATTCCTCGACGTATAACGGACCCTATAGTACATCTGCGACGTCGGGATACCTGAGAAGCATTACGTATTCCAAAGGCGGAGGCGCCACGATCGGATACAATTCCGCCGGGATGATCACCTATGTCAAGAATAACAGCACGGAACGGGCGCTCGTATATGCGTATGACACTCATACCTATCCTGCTACGGATCAGAATACGCAAATAACGGTACACCGCGTTTCGCGGGTAACGGAGAACGGATTCGATTCCGACATCATCGACTGGCCTACGGGGCAGACGGCCCGCTTTTCGTACGGAGACAAATCCTTTGAGGTCCGTACGTCCGGCACGAACGATACGATCGACAATTCCGACGACCTGCTGACGACTTATCTGTTCGATCATGAAGGAAAAGAGATCTGCTCCTATACAAGTGATGTC
>JAGACN010000137.1 GCA_017614095.1 Clostridia bacterium
CTAAACCTTCTATCAGAAATATTTTTCTTCTGTAGCGCGGGCAAAAAACCAAATGGTAGTTGATCAATGAAACGCTTGTGCGTTTTCTGCGATAACTCATTTCCATATATCAATTATATGGCAAAAATACCATTCCGTCAAGCATGAATAACGATTATAAAAGCAATTATGAGAAACCGCTTTCATCCCACCTCTTACGAAGTGGGCTTTCCCGCGGTGAATTCTGTAAAAACAGGAAAGCAAAACCCGGCAGGCGGTCTTTTCCGTTCTGCCGGGTCCTTTTTGTCTTTTTTGTTTTTGGTCCTGCCGGACTTCTTTACAGCGAGAAACTTCCGAGGACGATCCGTTTGGCCTTCAGGTAGTCCGTCGCCGTGATCTCGGACGGATCCGTGAAGCAGCCCGCGCGGCGGTAGACGCCTTCCGGATTCAATGTCTGCAGGCAGGCCCGCTTGAGCTGGATGTAGTCCGACGCAGTGACTTCCCCGTCACCGTTCAGATCGCCCATGACGGCGATCTCTTTCGTATAGACCACAACGGAGCCGATCCGGAAGATGACGATGTCCCCGGTCGCCAGCAGGTCGCTGTCCGACTTGTCCTCGCCGATCGAAGAGGTCACGTCCACGTCGAGAGAGACGTGCGTGCGGAATGCGGCGACGTCCGTTCCGACCGGGATCATCCAGACGTACAGATCGTCCGTCAGATAGCCGGTGACGACCGGTTCGGGATCGGGGTCAGGGTCTGGATCAGGGTCCGGATCCGGGTCTGGATCTGGATCTGGGTCAGGGTCCGGATCCGGCTGGACGATCTCTCCGGTGACCACGATGAAATCCGTCGCGGCATAGCCTTCGTAGGTCTTCCCGCCGAGTTCCGCCTGAATGTGGTACCAGTTCTTGTAGGTCTTTTCGGATGACACGTAGATGTCCTCGCCGAGGATGGTCACGGCGGTATTTTTGGGCAGCTGAACGACCACGGATCCGGTCGTTCCGGCGGAATTCCGCACGTTCAGCACGGTATCCACATTGACGTAGCCCGACCGCTTCCGTTCGACCGGCGGGTCGGGATCCGGATCCGGATCGGGATCGGGGTCGGGGTCGCTGCCCATTCCGATCGGAAGGGTCCCGTCCACGTCGATATACTGCGCCAGGCTGTATCCGTACCGGATCAGATTGTTCTTCATTTCCGCCTGGATATAGAACCAGCCGTCTTCCGGTCCCCGCAGGACAGAAACGTGCGTGCCGCCGGAAATGATCCCGTAATAGTCGCTGTCCGTATTCGGATGCACCCGCAATTTCAGATCGGTCGTCGTAATTCCGGTGAGCGCTTCCACGTCCACATTGACGATGATCTGGACGGACAGGCCGCCCTCGGCCGTGACCGTCACGATCGCGGTGCCCTTGGAGACCGCATTCAGGACGCCGTCCTGCGTGACGGAAACGACGGCGGCATCCGACGTCTTCCATTGCAAAGATTTGTTTTCCGCGGATTGCGGATACACCTGCACGGCGACCGCTCGGGACTCGCCGCTTTTCAGATGAACGACCGTTTCCGCATGGAGGCTCGTGACCGTCCGCCCGAGCGGATAGACCCGCCGTGCGGCCAGATAACCGGTCTGCAGCTTTCCGTTGCTGGTATTCGCTTTCACGGCGTAATAGTCCGCGCCGTCCGCACCGGTCCGCGGCATGGTTTCCAGAACCAGCACGGGCATGCCGCGCGCCACTTTGCCGAGCGAATCGCTGTCGGAATCCGCCTTCGCGTACAGCGTGGTATCCGAATCGATCACGAACGCGTTGGTGCCGACGCAGACCAGACAGGCCGCTTCCTTTCCGTTGTAGGACGCGGTGATCAGGGCAATGCCTTGCGAAAGCCCGGTCACGGTCCCCTGTTCGTCGACGGACGCCACCTGCGGCGCATTGCTTTCCCAGACGATGGGCAGGGCGTTCGTTTCGGGCTGCGGTTCCTGTCCGTCCGGTTCGCCTTCGCCCGGTTCGCCGCTTTCTTCGCCGGAGCCCTCACCGCTTTCTTCGCCGGGATCTTCGGACATTTCGCTCGTTTCCGACCCCTCACCGGACGTTTCCGGATCCGGAACCGGGAAAACGGGTTCCGGATAGGCCTGCGCAGTCAGGGAGACGGTCTCTCCGATCCCCGTCACGCACCTGGCCTGACTCATGATCAGACCGACGACGCCGTATTCGTCCGCCGTGACTTCGTCCAGCAGATCCAGCCCGTAACTTTCGATGACGTTGATCAGATTCCGGTCGTACCCGTTGTCCGAGCAGTAGCCGGATTCGACGATCTTCCGTGCGCAATCCTTGTAGTCGGCCGCCTGGAGGACCTGCGCGAAACGGTTGGACCCGAAGAACAGCGCGGAATGGTCCGCCACGCTTTCCTCCCACGAATCGTAGGCGCGCCACAGACTGGTATCGCGCGCATACGCGGCGCCTTCAATGGCCGCCAGCGTCTCGTAGCTGTCGTAAACCATATCCGTCCGTTCGTCGAACACTTTTCCCTTCCAGGTATTGTACGCCTTGATGCCGTACTGGTTGTTTGCGATGACGGAGATGCCGTACCGCGCCCAGCCGCCCTCGTAGAGCGCCTGGCCTGCCGTAACGGAGGCAAACACGCGGTTGCCCTGATCGTCATGGTTGTCGAACGCATCCTTCAGCGCGAGTGACGAGATGACGCGCAGAAAATCCCGCTGCCATTCGGACAGCCGGCTGATGTTGGACGCCACGTCCGCCTGCGCTTTCAGCACCGGCGATCCGGGCAGCAGCGGAAGGGCGAGGAAAAGCAGCACGGCCGCCAGAGCGGTCGCCGCCAAACGTTTTCCGGTTGCGGTATGACGCATGAGAACCGTCCTTTCCGAAAAGAGGCAACGATGCCGCTGCGCGGATGACCGCGCGGCGGCACGCAGGGTTTTAGTCTTACTTCGCGATGACTTTCTTCAGATGCACGAAGCGGGGCAGTCCGTCTTCCTTCGGGAGATCGGTCTCGCCCTGGATGAGCGGAAGCGCGTATTCCACGAATTTCTCGTTCAGCCCGTCTTTGGTCGCGTTGAACCAGTCCGCCGGGATCTTCTTTTCCGCGTTCGCCACGACGGTGAGATCGAACAGATCGTAGCGGCAGACGTACTGACCGTTCTCGTAGGTCCGGGTGAAACCGACCATTTTGTCGGTCACGCCTTCCACAGCCTTTTCGACCGCGGTCTTGCCGGCATTGAAGGATTCGTTGATGTCCGTTAAGGACGCGCAGTGCGCGGCGCATCTCTGGAGGAGCGACAGTTCGATGCCGCGGACCTTGGCGCCGGTCTCTTTCTTGATCTCGTTCGCCAGATAGGCGGCCAGACCGCCGAGCTGGGCATGACCGAATCCGTCGCGTGCGTTGGACAGGTCGTTGCCGTATTCGGAGATGTATTTTCCATCCTTGTCGTGAATGCCTTCGGAAACGGCAATGATGCATTTGCCGTTCGCGTTGTAGATCGCCTTGACCTTATCCATGAACGTCGCCATGTCGAAATCGTTCTCGGGACAGTAGATGAGATCCGGTCCCTGCCCTTTCGCGCAGGCCAGCGAAGCGGCAGCCGTCAGCCAGCCCGCGTTCCGTCCCATGATCTCGACGACGGTGATCATGCCGGTGTCGTACACGCGCGCGTCGTGATAGATCTCCATCAGCGAGGTGGCGATGTATTTCGCGGCGGAAGCGTAGCCCGGGCAGTGGTCCGTGCCGGCCAGATCGTTGTCGATGGTCTTCGGAATGCCCATCACGCGTCACTCGTAGCCGTGGGAGAGCATGTATTTGGAAACCTTGTTGCAGGTGTCCATGGAATCGTTTCCGCCGTTGTAGAAGAAATAGAGGATGTTGTATATCTTGAACATCTCCAGGATCCGCTTGTAGTCGGTCTCGTCGACGGACGGATCCTTCAGTTTATACCGGCAGGAGCCGAGCGCGGAAGAGGGCGTCGTGCGCATCAGTGCGAGTTCGGCCGGATCCTCCTCGTCCATGATCATCAGCTTGTCGTCGAGCAGGCCTTTGATGCCGTTGCACATGCCGTAGACTTTCGTGATGTTTTCGTTTTCCAGCGCCGTCTTGATGCATCCGTAGGCGGAAGCGTTGATGACGGAAGTCGGCCCGCCGGACTGGCCGATGACTGCAGCACCTTTTAAAGCGTTCATAAAAAAATCCTTTCGTTTTTCACCCGCGGACCGCTCGCCCGCGGCGGCTTTTTCTTTCCTACGGTATATTAACACAGGAGCGGCGCAAAGTCAATAAGAAAGTGGCCGGCATGCCGTTCCTTTTTCCCGCCTTTCGCTTGACAAAAACGCGAAGGACGGGTATAATGAAAAAAGAAGAAGAACGAAGATCCGGAGTCTCAGCTATGTCCGAAAAAGAACGCGTTGCCCAATTGACCGAACAGGCGAAAAAAGGAGATACGGGCGCCTTCGAAGAGCTGTATACGCTCTTTGAAAAACGGCTGTATTATTTCTGCCTGCACCTTTTGAACGACGAGGACGAGGCCGTGTCCGTCACGAAGGACACGTTCGTATACGCATGGAAGAACATCCGCTCTATGCCCTCCACTCAGACTTTCTACCAGTGGCCGTGCGGAAACGCCTTCTATTTTGCGCAAAACACGCGCATGTCCCGGCGGGGTGCCGCTTTCTCCGTTCAGCCCGGAGACGGGAACGACACCTTCTACGATATGATGATCAAGACCCGGCTGCCCTCTCAGGAGCCCGCGGTCAAACGCAGCGATCTGAACGCGGTCAGCAATCTGCTGGCCAATCTGCCCGACAGCGAACGCATCTGCGTTCTGCTGCACGACTACGCCGGATTCGGCGTGGAAGCGACCGCCACCATCGCCAACTGCACGGAAGACGCAGTCAAGTGCCACGTCTACAACGGACGGACCGCCATCCGCGACGGGCTTGAGACCCGCGACCCGGGCGCCGGGGACACCTTCTTTCCCTTCCTGCCCCGCCTCTTGAAAACCTGCGGGAAGCACTGCCCGGTGCCGCCCGAAGTAGTGGAAGGCGTGCGTGCCGTCCTTGCCGGCCGGATGGAGGAATCGTCCTATTCGAATTCCGTTCCGGACGTCCCGGACGCAGACGGAAAGCCGGACCGCGGAAAACTGATCACCATCATCTGCATCATTCTGGGCGTCGTCGTGCTGGCCGGCGGCATTTACCTGGTCTGGCTGTTTTCCAACCGGTTCGATCCGACTCCCGCGCCCTCTTCTTCGGAACCGGCCGAATCGACGGTTTCCGAAATCCCGACCTCGACCGCCGAACCGTCCGAGCCGTCCGCCGCTGAAAGCAGCGAACCGGTATCCGACGAATCCTCCGCTTCGACGGAATCGTCCGAGGCGTCGCAATCCGAGTCCAGCGAACCGGCCGAAAGCAGCGAGACCTCCGCGGAGACGTCCGCCGAAACGTCGCAGGAGCCCGCCGTAAAGACCGGAACCACGACCGACAACCTGCGGCTGCGCAGTTCGCCCGACACGACCAAGAACAACATCCTGACCACCATTCCTGCCGGAACGAAGATCACTATCCTGGATTCCGTGAAAGACGCTTCCGGTACCGTCTGGTATCACGCACGCTACCTGACGTACGAAGGATACTGCTCATCGGACTACGTGATCGTCTACTGATCCTTTGCAAGAAAAAACACAACATAAAGGAGTACCTCATTATGCCACTCGTCACATCCAAAGACATGTTCGCGAAAGCCTACAACGGCGGATACGCCATCGGCGCTTTCAACGTCAACAACATGGAAATCGTCCAGGCGATCACCGAAGCCTGCTCCGAAGAGCACGCTCCGGTCATTCTCCAGGTTTCCAAAGGCGCCCGCGCCTATGCCAACCACACCTATCTGGTCAAGCTGGTCGAAGCGGCCGTCATCAACTGCCCGGACATCCCGATCGTTCTGCATCTGGACCACGGCCCGGATTTCGAG
>JAGACN010000003.1 GCA_017614095.1 Clostridia bacterium
AACATGGGCGTTCAAAACATCCTGCGTTCGCATTTCCTGACCGAACTGGCCGAGACCGCCGACAACATGTACCGGCACGGCTGGGACGAACGGAACGGGGGAAACATCAGCCTGCTGCTGGACGAAAAAGAGGTGCTCCCGTACCTGGATCCGGGAACGGTCATATGGGAAAAGGAGATCGGATTCGCGGAGCCGGAACTGGACGGAAAGTTCTTCCTGGTCACCGGTACGGGCAAATATTTCAAGAACGTTTTGAAGGATCCCGAACGGAATCTGGGGATCCTGCGGCTGAAAGACGGCGGCAGCCGGGCGGAACTGCTGTGGGGATACGCCGGAGGCGGCTCCTTCACGTCGGAGTTTCCGGCGCATATGATGAGCCACGCGGCGCGGCTGCGGGTCGATCCGGACAACCGGGTCGTCATGCACTGCCATCCGACCAATCTGCTGGCGATGACCTACGTGCATCCGCTGGACGAGAAGGCGTTCACGCGCACCCTGTGGCAGATGTCCACCGAATGCGTGGTCGTTTTCCCGGACGGCGTCAACGTGCTGCCCTGGATGCTGTGCGGCACGACGGAGATCGGGCAGGCGACCGCGGAAAAGATGAAGACCGCCCGTCTGGTCGTCTGGGCCCAGCACGGCATTTACGGCGCGGGAAAGGACCTGGACGAGACCTTCGGACTGATCGAAACGGCCGAAAAGGCGGCTGAGATCTATCTGAAGATCGCGCATCTGCCGATCCGGAACACGATCACGGACGAGCAGATGCATCAGCTTGAAAAACGGTTCGGCATCCGGGCGCGGGAGGGTTATCTCGACTGAGGCCCGGAGGCGGAAAGGAAATAGAATCATGAAAGCAGTCATTACGGTCGTCGCGCGCGACAGCGTCGGCATCATCGCGAAGGTCAGTGCCCTGTGTTCGGAGGTCCACGCCAACATCCTGGAGATCTCGCAAAGCGTGCTGTCCGAATACTTCGCCATGATCATGGTCGTGGAGATCGACGGTCTGACGGTCCCGTTCACGCAGTTCGTAGACACCCTGTCGCAGCTCGGGAAAGACAACGGGCTGGACATCCGCACCATGCACGAGGACGTCTTCAATTCGATGCACAGGATCTGAGCCATGATAAACACGAAAGACATTCTGGAAACCATCAACATGGTCAAGGAGGAGAATCTGGACATCCGGACCGTGACCATGGGCATCTCGCTGCTGGACTGCGCGTCCGACGATCCGGCGAAGGCCGCCGAACGCGTCTACGACAAGATCACGAAGACGGCCGAAAAGCTCGTGCCGACGGCGGAGGCAATCGAAAAGGAATACGGGATCCCGATCATCAACACGCGGGTGGCGGTGACCCCGGTCTCGCTGATCGGCGGGAGATATTCCGAAGCGGATTACGTGCGTTTCGCCAAGACCTTCGACCGCGCGGCCGACGCGCTGGGCATCCACTTCATCGGCGGCTACGGCGCGCTCGTGCAGAAGGGCTTTACGGAAGCCGACCGGAAGGTGATCGCCTCGATCCCGGAAGCGCTTTACGAAACGAACAAGGTCTGCTCCTCGGTCAACGTCGCTTCGACGAAGGCCGGGATCAATATGGACGCCGTCGCGCAGATGGGGTCCGTCATCAAAAAGACCGCCTTCCTCACGCGCGAAAAGGACAGCATCGGCTGCGCCAAGCTGGTCGTTTTCGCCAACGTTCCGGACGACAACCCGTTCATGGCGGGCGCCTTCCACGGGATGGGCGAAGCGGAATGCGTGATCAACGTGGGCGTGTCCGGCCCCGGCGTCGTGTCTTCCGCGATCGCCCGCGCCGGCGACTGCGATTTCTCAACGCTCGCGGAGACCATCAAGCGGACGGCTTTCAAGATCACGCGCATGGGACAGCTGGTCGCGCGGGAGGCCTCGAAGCGGCTGGACGTGCCCTTCGGCATCGTCGACCTGTCGCTCGCCCCGACGCCGGCGGTCGGCGACTCCGTGGCGCGCATCCTGGAAAGCATGGGTCTGGAGACCTGCGGCGCCTGCGGGACCACCGCCGCGCTGGCATTGCTCAACGACGCCGTGAAAAAGGGCGGCGTGATGGCCTCGTCTCACGTCGGCGGTCTGTCCGGCGCCTTCATTCCCGTGTCGGAGGACGCGGGCATGATCGAAGCGGCCGCGTCCGGCGCTCTGACCATCGAGAAGCTGGAAGCGATGACCGCGGTCTGCTCCGTGGGGCTGGACATGATCGCCATCCCCGGCGACACGCCGGAGGAGGTCATCAGCGCGCTGATCGCCGACGAGATCTCGATCGGCGTCGCGAATACGAAGACCACCGCCGTCCGCGTCATCCCGGCCTACGGCAAACAGGCGGGGGACCGGGTTTCCTTCGGCGGACTGCTGGGCGAAGCGCCCGTGATGAAGATCAGCACGCTGTCGCCCGCGAGATTCATCGCACGGGGCGGCCGCATCCCGGCGCCCATTCATTCGCTGAAAAATTAGTTTCCGGTTTTCCTCTTTTCCGTTTTCATCCCGCTGCCGTCAAAAAGCAGCGGGTTTTTCTGTGCAATATACACAAAATTCAAAACTCCGTTCCGGCATTTCCGGCCTTCTGCACAAAAATTCCAAAATTTGGAAACCGGAATCCAAAAAACGGATTCTTTCTTTTCGCGGGGGAGAGATATATAATGTATGTGTAAAAAAATAAAAATATGAATGCTATTGAAAGGTGTGTGCAAACGTGAAAAAACAAGGAAAACGGATCCTGTCGATCCTCTGCTGTGCGGCGCTGCTGCTGTCCTTTGCGACGGTCTTCCAGTTCACCGCGCTGGCCAAGGGCGAGTATTTCGCAATCACCGCGGACAACCCCAATCTGTTCGTCAACGTGGATCAGGAGATCTACCTGGAGGACGTTTCCGTTGAGATCAACGGGGCCGCCCTGCCGGGAACCGGCCTGACCTTCAGCTCGGACGACGCCGCCGTCCAGATCAAGGACGGCGTTCTGAAGGTCTCCGCCAAAGGGATGTTCACCCTGAACGTTGAAGACTCCCTGAGCAACAAGATCACGGTGAACCTCCTCGCCAAGAACGCGGACGAAAAGGAATACGTCCTGCTGGAAGAGGATTTCGACGGTATTGAAAACGGCTCCCTTCCGGAAGGCTGGACGATCGCGACCAATCAGGACGTGACCGACGATCAGGAAGTGAAGACGGCCGCGAAACAGCCGCTGTACGTCGATCAGCCGAAAGTGCTGGACGGACGGCTGGTGATGGGCAACGGTCTGCTGAGCAAGCCGACCTACGTCTTCCTGCCGGCATTCCTGGATGCCTTCGGCAACCTGCAGGTCGAAATGACCGCGAAGGAATCCTTCGTCTTCAACAACGTGCAGACGGCCGGTCTGCTGCTCCGCGCCTCCCGTAAGCTCACGGAGGACGGGATCCCGGAAGCCGGCTACCGTGCGGTCGCCGGACGCACCCATACGCTGCTCGGATTCTACGATCTGGGCAATTCGACACAGAGCAAGACCGGCAAGGGCGTCTTCCCGCTCGGGTCCACCCGCGCGTGGAGCCGTTCCGACCAGTCCGCGTCGAACCCCTGGAAGACGCCGGCCGCTTCGACGGCGCCCGAATGGAGAGGAGAGGCGTACGAAGTCTCCTACGTCTTTTCCATCAAGGGCACGTCCTATACGCTGAACAACTGGCGTTCCTACGAACAGCCCCAGTTCGGCGGCGACATGGGCCCGAACAACGGCGGCTGGTGGGAGACCTATTTGCTGAAAGACGATCCTCTGCTGGAAGGGAATGAACTGGAAGTGGACTTCTCCGAATGGTCAGATATCCGTCTGTCCGGCGCGGTCGCGCTGGCGACCGGCGGCGCACAGATGTCCGTCGACAGCATCCGCGTGACGGTTCCCGCGAACCTGCTCGACGCGAATCCGGACAACTATACGCACGGCGCGCTGGACCCGAATCTCGCGTCCTATACGACGCAGAAGATCGGCGTCATGAGCGACATCCATCTGTGCGAATACGCTACCGATTCCGACAACACCCTGAAGTACGGTCTGGAACGGATGAAAGCGGAAGGCGTGACCGCCATCATCCTGGGCGGCGATACCGTCAATACGAACCTGCCGACCGAATACGACAAGTTCTTCAGCATCTGGAACAGCGTTTTCCCGGACAAGGAGACCGCTCCGACGCTGCTCGCCGTCACCGGCAACCATGAGTTCGAGCAGGCCTATTACGGACGCGAGACCGTTCAGGACGTGTACGACCTGTACATGAGCGAGTTCGGCTACGACACGCTGAACTTCCACAAGGAGATCAACGGCATCCACATCATCGGCATCAACAGCGAAACCTCCGCCGTCAACGGGGGCTACACCGCGACGACGGCCGACTGGCTGGCCGCGGAACTGGAAGCCGCTGCAGCGGACGATCCGTACGCGCCGATCATCGTCGTCTGCCACGAAACGCTGAAGAACACCACCTACGGAAGCATGTGGGGCTCTTCGAACACCGGCGCGCTGTACGACGTGCTGGCGCCTTATCCGCAGGTCATCTACCTCGCGGGCCATTCGCACTTCCCGACGGAGAACGACCGCTGCATCTACCAGAAGGATTTCACCTGCGTGGACATCCCGTCCATGCAGCGCACCTGCCTGGAGGACGGGCTCGGCGGAAACGTCTCGCCCAACGACGCCTTCGATTCCCAGGCCTTCCTGATGCTGGAATTCAAAGGGGAAGACAAGGAGCTGGACATCCACCGCTACAAGGTGAACAAGTCCTCCGGCGCGATCACCGAGGTGAAGACGCCCTGGACGCTGGCACTCCCGATCGACCGCAAGAACTATACGTACACGGACGAACGCGCAGAGACCCGCACGGCGCCGGCGTTTGCTTCCGGCGCGAAGGTCGAAGTGGCCGCCGCCACCAGCAACAGCGTGACCATAAAATTCCCCGCTGCCACCCACGAGGACTACGTGCACGCGTACAACATCGAGGTGACCGATGCGGCCGGCGCTTCGCTCCTGTCCAAGTATCTGGTCAGCGACTTCTACGTGACTGGCAGCCACAAGACGGAGTACGAGCTGGATCTGGAAGGACTCCCGTCCAACAGCAAAATGACCGTCAAGGTCACGGCGATGGAATCCTTCGGAAAGCTCAGCGAGCCGATCACCGGCGAAGCGGTGACCGAGCCGATCAGCACGAAGAGCGCGGCGCGCCCCGTCGCGGACTTCTTCGACGTCAACCTGGCGGTCGGATTCGAGGACAACTCGCCCTATCGCCGGCAGTACAGCGTCTACGTCAAGTCCCATCCGATCAAGCTGGTCATGGATGACGAGCTTGGATGCCAGGTCGCCTACATGGGCGGCTGGGTGAACTATCCCGCCTCCCAGGGCAGCCTGAAGGAGATCACCGATCACTTCACGATCGAGCTCGCGTTCAAGAGCCCCGCGGAAGCGATCACCGCCGGCCAGTGCATCTTCGGCAACCCCGAATCCGGCGGCATCACGGTGGAATACACCGGCAGCGGCGAATTCCAGGTGGGCGCCCACATCGGCGGCGGATACAAGTATATCAAGGTCCCGAGCCTGGAGCTGAATACCTGGTACCATCTGATCTATACCTTCGACGGACAGAAATCCGTCCTCTACCTGAACGGCGAGAAGGCCGGAGAGGTCGATTCCGTCGGCTCCGTTTACTTCAACCCGAACGTGAACTTCCTGACCATCGGCGCCAACGTCAACGCGGTCGGCAACGCCGCCTACGTCTTCAAGGGCCACGTGGCTCTGGCCCGCGTCTTCACCGAAGCCGCGGACGCGGACAAGGTGAAGCAGATCTGCGCCCAGTACGAAAACGAGGGCTACCTGAACGATATTTACGAGAAATACATGCTCTTGGACCGTCTGGACACGAGCGTCATGAAAGAGGCCGACGCGAAGCGGGTCGAGGAAATGATGGCGGAGGCCGAAAAACTGTTCACGGCCGTTCCTTCGGACATCGACGCGGTCGGTTCGTACGTCGGCAGGATCAAAGACCTGCTCACCGAAATGATGTCCTATGACAAATGGGCGCCCTACGGGCTGTTCACGGATCCGCTCGACAACTTCGTCAAGATCGCCGACAAATCCGCGACCGGCATCCAGTGGGAGAACAACACCGAGATCAAGAAGACGCTGCTCTCCAAGAACGCGAATACGGACATCTACGTGACCTACAAGCTGCCCGGATACGTCCGCGAGATCCAGCTGGACGCGCTGTCCGTGGCCCAGCAGGCCGCGTTCGGCGACGACTTCATCTTCTACGTATCCGAAGACGGCCAGAACTGGACCGAGCTGACCTACGACTTCACGGATCCCGTCGCGAACGAACTTTCCGACTACTGGGTGGAGAGCACCCTCACCGCGAAAACGGCCGGAGAGTTCACCTGGGTGAAAGTGGTACTCAAGGAGTTCGGACAGTTCCTGGATCCCGAAACGAACGAGATGGCCAACCGCGTCAACTGGTCCACCGTGCTGGACGGCGTCCGCATCCGGTATGCCGATCCCGGCATGCACATCCCGGAGGGTGAGGACTTCATCCCCGGCGACCTGAACAACGACGGCGAACTGGACGCGGTCGACTACATCAAGCTGAAGAAGAGCATCCTCGGCTCCATCGAACTGACGGACGAGGAGAAGTCGAGAGCCGACGTCAACGGCGACGGCGAGATCGACGCGCTCGACTACATCATGCTGAAGAAGAAGGTCCTTCAGGGCTGACCGCAGCCGGTACCGGACAAGCAAAGTCCGTTCCCAAAGCCCCCGGCGCCTGCCGGGGGCTTCTCTCGGAAAAAAACAAAAACAAAAAAGCGGAAACCCCTTTTTCGGACGGGTTTTCCGTGGTAGAATAAGGCAAACGTAAACAGAGGAGGAATCTGCGCATGCCTATCAGCGGAGCGCGTTTTCATTTCGATAAACTTTATGAGAGCAACGAGGGCGGAGAAGCCCGCCGGTTCGGCGACGTCAATCTCTACCAGGCGGGGGAGATCTCCTACGTCCGAGGCAGTGAAGTTCCCGCGCACACGCAGTGGTGCCACGAGATCAGTTACGTGATCAGCGGCAGCGCGTATTTTACCACCGACGA
>JAGACN010000138.1 GCA_017614095.1 Clostridia bacterium
GATGCGCACCCAGGAGGGAGGCAACGTGGACGTCGTTGCCGTCCGGGGCAACTTCGACGACGCCCAGTCGGCCGTCAAGCGGCTGTTCGCCGACGACGACCTGCGGGAAAAACTGGCTGCACGGAACATCCGTCTGTCGTCCGCGAACTCGATCAACTGGGGACGGCTGCTTCCGCAGATCATCTATTACGTCTACGCGTCCGAAAAGCTGTTCAAAAAGTTCGGCGAACCTTTCGATTTCGTCGTTCCGACCGGCAATTTCGGCAACATCCTGGCCGGCTATTTCGCCAAGCGGATGGGCAGTCCCATCCGGAAACTCTTCTGCGCGTCCAATGAAAACGACGTCCTGACGGATTTCTTCAGGAACGGCATCTACGACCGGAAGCGCGAACTGGTCAAGACCGCTTCGCCTTCGATGGATATCCTGGTCTCGTCCAACCTGGAGCGGCTGCTCTATCTGGAAACGAAAGACGCTTCCATGGTCGCCGGATGGATGCGGGAGCTGCAGGAGAAAGGCTCCTATGCCGTGCCGGAGGAACTGAGCGACCGGTTCCGCAAGGTGTTCGACTGCGGGGAAGCCTACGACGACGAAGACGCGTTCGACGCCATACGCACCTGCTATGAGCGGTACGGCTACGTCATGGACACTCATACGGCGGTCGGGTACGCCGCTTTCTCGGAAGCGTTCTGGCCGGAGGAGCCGGACGGGCCGGTCGTCTACGTATCGACCGCGAGCCCGTTCAAGTTCGCGCCGTCCGTGGTCTACGCGCTGACCGGCGAATCGCTTGAAGGAAAGGAAGCCGTCGACCGACTGGAAGAACTGTCAAAGACGGCTGCGCCCGCTTCTCTGCGCGACCTCTTCCGCAAGCCTGTCCGCTTTTCCGACGCGGTCGGCCCGGAAAACATCACCGGATCCATCAAGGAGCGGCTGTTGAAACAGGCGGAACGGGCAAGCGAATAGACTCCATTTATGCCGGGCCTCGACGCCCGGCATTTCATACGGCCGAACCGGCTTTTTTGGAGGAACATCATGCGTCTCAATCCGGTCTTTACATCCGGCGCCGTTTTTGCGGAAGGAAAGCCGGTCCGCATCTTCGGACAGGGATCTGGCACGGTCTGCGCGCAGATCGGGCCGCATAGCGTCCGGAAGACCTGCACCGGCAGTGAATGGTTCGTTGAGCTGCCCGCCATGGAGGCAGGGGGGCCCTATGACCTTTTGCTGACGCTGAACGGAGAAGAGAAGATCCTGTCGGACATCTATATCGGGGAAGTCTATCTGATCGCCGGCCAGTCCAACGCCGAGTTCACGCTTTCCCAGTCGAACACGCCGGCATGCGCCTATGCAGACGACGGCCTGCTCCGCTGCTTTACCGTCGACCGGGCAGACGGCAGAAAAGGCCCGCTTTCCTCTGCCGACGGATGGATCTCCGCCCGGACAGACGGGATCGGGAACTGGTCGGCGCTGGGCTATCTCGTTGCGCGGGAGTTCCGGGCAGAAAATCCAAAAGCAGTATCAAAAGCGGTCGGGATCATCTGCTGCTGTCAGGGAGCGACGGTCATCGAGTCCTGGCTGCCCGCATCCGCCGCCCGGAGATTCCGGCTGCCGGACAGTCTTCTTCACGGCGATCACGTCCATCCGGACTACGCGGAGACCAACCGCAACGGCGTCGTTTTCGACCGTATGCTCTCGACCCTTCTGCCGTATGCGTTTACGGGCGTCGTATGGCTCCAGGGGGAAAGCGACACGACGGAAGAGGAAGCCTCCATATACGCCGATGAACTGACGGCCTTCTTCGAGATCCTGCGGTCTCTGGACCGGGATCCGGACCTGCCCGCAGCCCTCGTTCAGATCGCGGACTTTCTGCCCCGTATGTCCGGCGGGGACGAAGGCTGGACCGGTATCCAGCGCGCGCAGGAAGAGGCTGCCGGACGGGACCGGAAAACGGTGCTTGTCGTTTCTAAAGACGTTTGCGAAAACGACTGCATCCATCCGCCGACGAAAACGCTGCTCGCAAAGCGTATTGCTTGCGCGCTGACGGCGCTCTGCGAACCAAAAAGGACCCCGGTCACACGCGTCTGAATGCGCGCCGGGAATCCTTTGTCTGCAGATTTCTATTCTTGTCTTTGTCCGCTTGCGATTCTCTTTTTCCGCTTCCCGTGCAGGATCCTTGTCTCCAGCAGATGCAGGCCGAACGCACCGAACGCGATCACGGTCAGATAGATGAGGATCTCCGGCAGGATGCCGATCGCGAGGGCGATCTCGTGGAAGACCGGCTGCGTGGACGGGTAGAACGGCGTGATGTTGAACATGTTCGCCGCCGGTTTGAAGCTGTCCGGCAGATGATAGCAGATGACGTTGATGACCTCCGCGACGGCCGCCGCGGCCAGGTAGATGAAGAGCGGAGGCAGGAAGGACTGACGGGCGCGCTTCTTTAGGATGAGCAGCGCGATCAGACTTTCGGCCATCATCAGCGCGTGGTATCCGAACCGGACCCAGAAGAGAACGATCTGCGGCCGCAGCATGTCGCCTGGCACGATCAGCGCGACCAGTCCGGACAGCAGAGAAAAGGTAGCCAGGAAGACGAGCGCGGCGTTCTGCGCCCTGCCCTTTAAGAAGGGGATGAGGAAGGACGCGTACATGGCCATGTCGCACAGCTGCCACGGAAAGAACCAGGTGGAATGCGCGCCGGGATAGACGTATTGCGGGACGTACCACTGCTTGAAGATCTCGGCCGCGATCATGACGGCGCCCAGGATGCCGAGCAGCCGGATCAGGGTCTTCTCGCTCTTTTTCCGGAGCAGAAAGAAGAGTCCCGCGCAGAGGATGAGTATACCGCCCAGGATGGCCAGATGGAGCGGGCCGAACATCGTCGGGACCGCTGTGAACGTGGCAGCCATATGATCAGCTCCTTTCGCTTGCGGGTTTTACATACTGGTAGGCGATCCGGGGCGACCCGTTCGCCAGATGGATGATGCCGCACCGGCGGAAGCCGTGTTCTTCGATCAGCCGCCGCATGGGCCGGTTCGCTTCGTGCGTGTCGATCCGGATGTTGTCCGAAAGCGTCTTCCAATACAGGAACGCGGCATGGAAGATGCCGTGGACGGTCCCGTCTCCCGCGATCCGGTGGATGGTTATATACGGTTCGTCGTTCAGCCATGCGCCGTCTTCGATGACTGCGTAGGCCGGATCCTCTCCGTGAAACAGGGCGAATACGCCGTGGATGCCCGTTTCGTCATAGAGCACGCGGCAGGCGCCGGTCTCGATGTCTTTCCGGATCCGTTCCGGAGGTGGGTTGGTCCTGCCCCACTGTTCCGGGTTGCCGGAGCGGATCATGAACTCCCGGGCGGAGCGGTAGATGTCCATGATGCGGGAATAATCAGACTGCGTCGCTGTTCGGACAGATAGCATGGCGGTCACCTCGAAAGAAACGGAAAAAGAATGAATGGCCGGAAACGGCGGACCGTTTCCGTAAGCAGTTTAGCAAATTCACGATCGTTTCTGACTACTCCCACCACTCACGTAGTGGGGTTCTGAGTACGGGGGAGCCGAAGCCAAGGACCACGAAAGCCGTTGTACCACGGGAAGCCCTATTCCTCAAAACGCTTGTTGCGGCAAGAGAAGCGACCTTCTCATTAAC
>JAGACN010000139.1 GCA_017614095.1 Clostridia bacterium
CGCCGACCAAGAACCCCTGTCTGCCCATCATCGCCGTTCCGACCACGGCCGGGACCGCTGCCGAAGTGACCATCAACTACGTCATCACGGACGTGCAGAACAAACGGAAATTCGTCTGCGTCGACGTGCACGACATGCCCATCGTCGCGGTCGTCGACCCGGATATGATGGCTTCCATGCCGAAGAGCCTCAAGGCCTTCACGGGCATGGACGCCCTGACCCACGCGATCGAGGGATACACCACCCGCGGGGCCTGGGAACTGTCGGACATGTTCCACATCAACGCCATCCGGCTCATTGCGGAAAACCTCCGCGCCTCCGTCGCGGGCGACGAGAAGGGCGGCGAACAGATGGCGCTCGCGCAGTACGTCGCGGGCATGGGCTTCTCGAACGTCGGTCTCGGCATCGACCACGCGATGGCGCATACGCTCAGCGCCTATTACGACGTGCCGCACGGCAAGGCGTGCGCCATGCTGCTGCCCGTTTCCATGGAGTTCAACAAGGAATACAGCGGCGAGAAATACCGTGAGATCGCCCGCGTGTTCGGCGTGAAGAACGTCGACGCGATGACGCAGGAAGAGTACCGCGCGGCGGCGATCGCGGCGGTGAAGAAACTGTCGGAAGACGTCGGCATCCCGACCGTGTGCGAGGAGATCCGGGAATCGGATCTGGACAGCCTCGCGTCCGACGCGCTGAAGGACGCCTGCTATCCCGGCAACCCGCGCGAAGCCACGCACGAACAGGTCGTGGAACTCTTCCGGAAGATCATGTGAGCGGCTGAAAACGAACTGCAAAGCGAAGGACGACCCCGGGCGACCGGGGCCTTCTTCATTGTCATAAATCGGTCGAGCCCGGACGGGATCCGCTTCCCGCATCGCGGTCTTTACGGAACCGGATTTCACTGGGTCCGGATTCAGTATCCAGAAACGTGGTTCTTTCCTTTTCTCGGTTCGCTCCCTGCCGGCCGATCTGTTTTTCCCAAACAAAGAAGGGCTGCCGAAGCGCCGCCGTAACGCAGGCTTGTCAGCAGTCCTTCCGGACAGGTCGTAATGTTCAGCCGTTTTCCATGCCGTCTTCCGTTTCGAAAGCGTGTATTCCGCTTTCCAGCAGGCGGCGTTCTCCGTTCAGGATCAGCTCCGCGGTCGTGTTGGCCGGGATCTCGAAGCGGTAGCGGATCTTCCCGTCCGTCTTCTCCCAGGAAGAGCGGATGACGCCGTAGATGCTTTCGTAGGAACCTTCCGCCCGGGTGACGTGTCCGCCGGGCACCGGCTTCAGCAGGAAGCGGTTCTCGCCCGCCACCCGGATGCCGAGCATCCCGGAGAAGAGCCATTCGACCATCGCGCCCTTGCTGTAGTGGTTGAGCGACGCGATGCCGCTTTGCGCGTTCGGGCCTTCCCAGCTTTCCCAGATGGTCCCGGTATCGTGTTTCGCCATATACAACCAGCCCGGCATCTCTTCGTTCTCCAGCAGCCGGTAGGCGTACGCGGGGGAAATGTCCGTCAGGACGTCCAGGATGAACGGGGTGGAGAGAAAGCCCGTGCCCAGCCGCCAGCCGTAGGCGTCCAGCGCTCTGATCAGCCGCTTTTTCGCGTAGGCCGTCTGCTCGCCGGTCAGCAGCCCCATGTACAGCGGACGCACCAGTTTGGCCTGGCGGTCGGTATCCAGCGTATGCTCCGGTTTGGTGACCAGCTCCCGGTAGGCCCGTTTCACGCCCTCCGCGTATTCGAGGAAGCGCGCCTTGTCTTCGGGCCTGCCGACCAGTTCCGAGATGTCGGCCATCAGTGACAGGACGTACGAGGTATAGGCCATGGACTCCTCGGGATGCGGCTCGGCGAAGTCCGTCCAGGCGAAGGCCTTCACGTCGGCCGGTTCCGCCCATTCGCCGTAGGACTGGCCGCTGTTCACGCCGTATTTCCGGTTCTCCTTCGACAGGCGGAGCGGCTTCGCGTAGACGGCGTAGAGCCCTTTCGGACGGCCGCACCGGCGGATCATGAATTCGGCGTACCGGACCATGCCGTCGTAATGCTCCTTCAGGATGCCGGCGTCGCCGTACTTGAGGTACATGCGGTAGGGGATCAGGACGCCTGCGTCCGCCCAGCCGACCGAGCCGTTCATGACGTCCATGAACCAGTCTTCCGCCGAATAGGGGGCGATCTGCGGCAGCCTGCCGTTTTTGTCCTGACGGTCGAAGTTGTCCCGCACGTGCTTCCGGGCGAACGCGCCGTAGGCAAAGAGCGTGGACGCGGTATTGAAGATGACCTGGCTGTCGCCCGTCCAGCCCATGCGTTCGCGGGTGGGGCAGTCGGTCGGGATGTCCACGGAGTTCGCACGCAGCGAGCGGACGGTGTTCAGACAGAAAGTGTTGATCAGGTCGTTCGAGCAGGAGAAGGAGGCCGTTTCCTCCAGTTCCGTGCCGATGGAGACCTGCCGGAAAAGCGCATAGTCCGGTTGGACGCCGGCATCCGTTTCGACCGTCGCGTACCGGAACCCGCCGTAGAAGAACCGGGACCTGTACGTGTTGACGCCCTCTCTGCAGATGAAGACGATCTCCTGCAGGGGCGTCTTCTTTCCTTTGCGGACGCACTGGACGTTTTTCAGGGTTACGTCGCCGTTTTCGTCGAGCAGTTCGCCCAGCACGATCCGGATCCGGTCGCCGTCGTGCGCGTTCACCGTGAACGAAAGATACCCGGCCGCGTTGTGCGGATAGGTCAGGGTGGTCTTTCCGGTCGCCGTCTGCCGCACGGAGACCGGCATGGATTCCCCGATCTCGACAACGCGGGTGTTGTTCGAACAGGTCATCAAACCGTCGTAGGCGGATTCGACCGCGTGACCGCCGAACGTGAAGGACATCCGCCCGTCCACGGTCTCGCCGTCTTTCAGATCGGCAAAGCGGAGAGCGCCGTCGTTCGACCACGCCCACGTCCGGTCGGTCCCGATCATCTGTCTTTCGCCCTTTCCGTTCGTGATCTCCAGCTGGGCGATCAGTTTCGTTTCGGTCCCGAAAACGCAGGTGGACCCTTTTGCGCCGATGGAGCCGCGGTACCAGCCGTCGGCAAGCAGGACGGTCAGTTCGTTTTTCCCTTCCGACAGCAGGTCCGTCACGTCGTACGCGTCGACCTGGACGCGCACGCGCGGGTCGGTGGAGCCGGGCGCCAGGACGGCGGAACCGACCTTCTGCCCGTTCAGGCGCGCTTCGTACAGGCCCAAAGCGGAAATGTACAGACGTGCTTTCTTCACGTCTTTCGTTTCGAACGTTTTCCGGAACCCGTCGACGGGATAGCGCTTCTTTCTGGAGGCTTTGTAGTCTCCACGGATCCATAATGCGCTCCAGTCGCGTTTGTCGAGCAGTCCGGCTTCGAAGAATGCTTTTTCGGACACCTCGCCGGGAGTTCCGTTTTCGTCCCACAGGACGACCGACCACTCGACGCGGTCGCGGGAACAGAGCGGTTCCGGATAGACGTACCGCATGGAGGAGGATTCCGTTTTGCCGGTCTCGGTTTCGGGCTGTCCGTTGACGGAGAACCGGACGGAATACGCCGTCTGCTTCTTTCCGCCGTCCGCATGCCACGTGAGGACCGGGTGCGCCAGGTCGATGCCGACCGGGTCTTTCAGGTATCCGGTGCGCAGATGGATGGCTTTCATGGATGGATCAGCTCCGTTCCGTTTCGCGGGCCGCCAGCAGGGCCTGCGTCTTTTCGTAGTAGGCGTCGCCTTTGGCTTTTTCGGCAAGCCAGCGGGCTTCGTCCTTGGCTTTTTTCGCCGCCTGTTTCTCTTCGTACGCAGCCCGTTTTTCCGGAGTCATTGCGGCAAGCTTCTTGTCTTCTTTCTCTTTGCGTTTCAAGGCGGTCTTTTCCTCTTTTTCGTCCGCTTTCTTTTGCTTTTCTTCCAGTTTGCGTTTCTTTTCGGAAACGGCTTTTCTGTGCTTTTCGGCTTCGACTTCGTAGTCCAGGCCCTTGTCCGCGCATTTCTTTTTCAGTTCCGCAAGGAAGATCTCTTCCGCTTCGGCGTCCTGCCGTTCGGTCTCCAGCCGGTTGCGTTCGGCCGCGGGGATCCATTCCTTTCCTTCCGCAAAGCAGGCGGCCTTTTCACGCTCGATCAGCACGTCCTGCTTGCGCTTGACCGTCTTCTCGACGGAGACGAACAGGAGGATGAGCGCGCAGGCCAGGCCGGTGATCACTTCCAGTCCGACGAACGCGACCGTGATGAAGGTGTTCGTTGCTCCGTTCTGGACGAAGGCGACCGCGCCGGAGGGATCCAGCGCCGTGATCTCCTCCATCGTTTTCTGGGTGGTCAGTCCGGCGTACTGGGCGATGTTGGCAAGATACTTGCTTTGCGAGACGGGGGACAGGTAGCCGGTCTTGGACAGGAAGAAGTTGAACACGCCGGTGCAGATGCCCGCCGCGGCGACCATGATGATGTTGTAGATGGACATGGCCGTGCCGTCGTTCCGGAAACCGGTCTTCCACTCCATATGGTCCAGGGTGTCTGCGAAGAGGGCCATGAACACGTAGGCGCAGGGGAGTCCTCCGATGTTCTTGATGAACTGGCCTGCCAGCACCACGTAGAGATTGGTGGGCGCCAGGAAGCAGACGA
>JAGACN010000140.1 GCA_017614095.1 Clostridia bacterium
CATCGGCAAGACCGCGATCGCCGGCTATACATTCGTCGAAGGCACGAACGGCAACAACAACGAAGGTCCCGAAAACATCTGGGACGGCGACACCGCCACCAAGTTCTGCACCGGCGAATTCCCGATCAGCTCCACCGCTGAACTGGACGGCTGGTACAAGGTCGACGGCATCGTGATGGCCACCGCCAACGACAACGCCGAGTACAACGGACGTCTGCCCTCCGCGTGGACCGTTTCCGGCTCCGCCGACGGCGAGAACTGGACCGTGATCGCTTCCGGCGACGAGTCCTTCTTCGAAGAGGCCAATTTCCGCTACTTCGCAGGCGACGCCTCCTCCGACGCGATCAAGTACGTGAAGTTCGACGCGGAAGGCGCTTCTTCCGGCTGCTTCCAGATCTCCGAGCTGGTCCTGACCGGCTCCAAGACCGACGCTCCGGCTGTTCCCGCTGCCGCTGCTGACGAGAAGCTCGACGAAAAGGCTGAAGCTCCGAACACGTTCGACTTCGGCGTCGTGGCTGCTGTCGCTGCCGTGATCTCCCTCGGCGGCTTCGCGGTCTCGAAGAAAAAGCACTAAGCCTCACTGTGCTTCCGGAGGAATGTAACGGAAGCTGAAGGCAGAATACCCCGCCAGTCCATTGGAACGGTTTCCTCCATCCGATGGGCTGGCGCTTTTTGAACAAAAAGACTGTATTGCGCCAGCAATACTCCATCCGGTTTTTCGCCCCAAATGGCAGGAGGGACCCATGAAAAAAACAGTGCCGTTGATTCTTGCAGCCGTTATGCTGTTCTGTTCCGCTGTTTCCTGTTCCGAAAAAACGGCGGAAGCCGAAAGTGACGCGTCATTTCCGGCTATTGAAGCGTCCGCCGGCGAAACCGAGCCGGTGGAAACCGAAAAAAACGAATTGCTGGACGGCATTGCCGACAGCTTTGATTTTGAAGGTGAAGTCTATACGTTTTCCGTTCCGCAGCCGGATGACTACGGCCTGATCTGGTATTACAGGGAAGAGATGAACGGCGACGTGCTGAACGACGCGATCTATACCCGCAACAGCACGGTTGAGGAACGGTTCAACGTGGCGATCGACGCCCGGATGGACGGCTGGTCGCCCAGCCAGTTCGAAGCCCTATCGCCGCTGATCATGTCGGGGGACGACTCGGTGGATCTGATCGGCCTGACGTATCAGCAGAGCGGTACGGCGGTGATCGGCGCCGGGCTGACGAGGCATTGGAACGACGTGCCGTATATCGATCTGGAAAAGCCTTATTGGGACAGTAATTTCAATGACATGTTCAATGTCAGGGGAAAGCACCTCCTGATCTCGGGAGATTATAACTGGACATGCAGGCGCTTTTCCACGGTTCTGTATTTCAATAAACATGTCGCGGAGAACTATGCGGTGCCGGATCTGTATCAGACGGTGCTGGAAGGCAGATGGACGCTGGATCTCATGCACGCGACGGCAGCCGATATTTCTTCGGATCTCAACGGCGACGGCGCGTGGGATGAAAACGACCAGTACGGTTTGATCCAGAATCTGATCGGTTCTCTTCACGGATACCAGATCTCCACCGACAATATTCAGGCCGAGATGACGGACGACGGACCGGTCCAGAACCTTGTGACGGATAAAATAGTGTCCGTTTCCGAAAAGCTCAAGGATATGATCTGGAATGATCACACCACGTATGCCGAAGGGTTTGACTGGGCGAAGGACAGCCTGGGCATTCCGATCTTCTTCGGAGACCGCGCCCTGTTTCTGTGCGCATATCTGAAGTATGCGGAAGAATTCAGGGAACTCGAGGGAAGCTACGGGATCATTCCCCTGCCCAAATATGACGAAACACAGAAAAACTACCAGACGCAGCGCGACCAATGGGGATTGTCCCTGGCCATACCGAAATCCGTGAGCGACATCACGTTCATCGGCGTGATCACGGAAGCGCTCTGTTCATCCACCGCACTGCATGTCATCGACGCATATTATGATGTCGTGCTGCCCGGCAAGGAACTGCGCGACGAGGAATCCATCGAGATGATGCAGATCATTTTCGACAATATCGTGTATGACTGGGGCATCTGCGCGGGGCAGGGCATTCTCTCGCCGGTGGTCCGCGACAACCTGGACTTTTCCTCCTATGCGAAAAAGAATGAAAAAATATTCCTGAAGGGCCTGAAGAAATGGTATGAAGCTGCTCAATAACATGCGGGAAACCGACTGCGGAAGAAAAATTGAGCTGCGGAAAGGCGGAATATGAAAAGAAAGATCACAGCGTACATCCTGGCCGCGCTCCTGTGCGCTGCGGCGATCCTGCCCGCGCTCACGGGGTGCTCGTCGGAGAATCCCGAGGCGCAGGCGTCCGGCGGAACGGGCGGAACGGAAGACGCCGCTGCGGCCAAGGACGCGGGAGAAAACACCGCGGAAGCTGTCGAAACCGAAGCGCCGGAGCTGCGCTCGAAAGACCTGCTTCCGGCGGCGGACTTCGGAGGCGCGGAATTCCTCATCCTCGGCCGCGAGTACGCGAAGCTCGGCTCCCTGCCGTCCGTCGAGTTCGCGGTGGATGAGATGAACGGCGAGATCATCAACGACACGGTGTACAAGCGCAACCGCACGGTGGAGGACAACTTCAACGTCCGCATCCGGGCGATGACGGGCGCGGCAGCCTCGCTCGTGCCGACCTCCGTGGCGGCGGGCGACGGGGCTTACGATCTGGCGTGGGCGCACGTCAACGACATGGCTGCACTGTCCACCGGAGGAAACCTCGCAAACTACTGCGAGACGCCCCACATCAACCTGTCCGGGGCGTGGTGGAACCAGCTGGCGGTGGAGTCCCTGACGGTGAACGGAAAGTGCTTCCTCCAGATGAACTACATCCCCTTCACCGGCGTCATGCTGTCCCACGCGCTGTTTTACAACCAGAACATCCTGAACAATTACGGACTGACCGCCCCGACCGAGTACGTCAACCGGAACGAGTGGACGTTCGACAACTTCCGCTCGATGGCGGAAAGCGTCTCGTCCGACGAGAACGGCGACGGGACATGGGATGAGAACGACCTCTACGGCCTGCTTTCCTCCCACGGCACATCCGGACAGGCCATGAGCATCGCCATGGGCGTGCGTCCCGTCGAGATCTCGGCGGACGGGGAGGTCAGCCTGACGCTCGTCAGCGACCGGAACCAGTCGATCCTCGAAGCGCTGGTCAGCCTGACGCACTCTCCGTCCTCGTGGCTCATCACGGACTACTCGAAAGAAAACGATCTGGCGAAGATGTTCGTGAACGGACGCGGGCTGTTCTACTCCGGGTTCCTGACGGACGCCTATCAGTTCTTCCGCGACATGGAGGCGGATTACGGTCTGTCCGTTTTCCCGAAGTGGGAAGCGTCCGACGAGCGGTACATCACCACCGTCACGGGCGGCACCGGGCTTCTGGGGATCCCTGCCGTTACGGCGGACGCGGAGCGCACCGGCCTGATCACCGAAGCGCTGGCGATCGAGAGCTATTACGACGTCTATCCGGCGGTTTTCGAGACCGTCATCAACGACAAGCTGCTCCGCGACGAGGATTCGCAGAAGATGTTCCGCCTTCTGATGGACGGCCTTGAGGTCAGCCTGGCGCGGACATACAAATACGCGGCGTACAACGACCTGTTCGCCGATCTCACGGCTTCCGGGTCCACCGATCTCGCATCGGCAGCGGCAAAACAGGAGAAGCCCGCCCTGAAGCACTACGAAAAAGTGATCCAGTCGTTCGGCGGCTGATCCCGGCTTGATCCGGCACGGACGGGAGCTCTTTTCCGGAGCACGGCCGTCATGGGATAATATAATAAGCGGCTGGGACCTTTCTCCGGTCC
>JAGACN010000018.1 GCA_017614095.1 Clostridia bacterium
CGCCATTCCGGCCGTGCGCTTTCCGCTCTGGGCGCTGAGCCGTCTCCGGATGGGAACGGACGGGTCGGGCATCACGGCGCTGGTCTGCGCGCACGGCTGTCCGCTGAACTGTCTGTACTGTCTGAATCCGGACAGTCGGGATCCGGACGCGCGCGTCCGGTGGATCACGCCGGACGAACTGCTGCTGATGGTAAAGAAAGACGGCCTGTACTATTCCGCGACAGGCGGAGGGGTGTGCTTCGGCGGCGGAGAACCGCTGACGCACGCATCCTTCCTTTCGGCCTTCCGGCAGCGGATCCCGTCCGACTGGCGCATTTTTGCCGAGACCTCGCTCTGCGTACCGGAGGAAAACGTCCTGATCGCCGCACAGGCCGTCGACCGTTTTTTCGTCGACATCAAGGATATGAATCCCGCCATCTATGAAGCCTATACGGGCAGATCCAACGATCTCGTCTTACGCAATCTCGAACGCCTGCTGAAGGCGGTCCCCGCCGAACGCGTCGTCGTCCGCGTGCCGCACATCCCGGACCACAACACCGACGAAGACGTCCGTCAGTCCGTCCGGCAGCTGAAAGAGATGGGCGTCAAGAACCTGGACGTTTTCCGGTATACCGTCAAATCCAAAAACAACAGCCAAGACAGAAACAAACAGTAAGCCGCCCGGGGTCCCGGTCAAGGGATCCGGTGATCACGGAAACGGCCTCAAGCCGGGCAAGGAGGACATCATCATGTTCCGTTTACGAATCGAGAGCAAACTGACGCACGGGGATCTCTGCGCCTATTGGGACGACCGGACCTCCGCGGCCAGATACGCCGGGAACGACGGCGATTTCGACAACGTGTTCGTCGCGAAGCGGAAAGAAAACCGCGTCCGTTTGATCCGGAAAGCGCGGAACGTCATCGATCCGTTCGCCACGGTATTCTGGGGACAGCTGCTCCCGCTGCAGGAGGGCGAAGGAAAAAAAGGATCGAAAAGCGTGCTGACCGGTTTTTTCGGAAAAAGCATCCTGGACTACATCCTGCTGGCGATCCTGTTCGGCGTGGACGCCCTCATTTTCATCTACAACCTGGTCAACCATTCGCTGAACACCACCGTGATCGCCGGGTGCGCCGCGCTCCTGATCCTCTTTCTCGTGCTGATCATCCCGACGAAGAGCGCCAGGGAACGGTATACGGAACTGCTGGACGACATCGCCCGCGGCGGCGAGACGCCTGAAGAGACTGCAGATGACGAACAGCCGTGACGGGGTCACCGCGTGGTACCGGGAGCTGACGGGGAAGGACAGTCCGCCTTCGGAAGCGGTACGGATGGGGAACCGCCGGGCCGCCGCTCTGATGAGCCTGTTTCTGAACTTCTTTTCGGACGATCTTTCGCCCGATCAGATAAAGGAGATCGCCGGTTCCTGCGGCGTCCGTACGGACGACGCGTATGTCGAGTGCGTCGCCGCACTCTGCAACGTGGGAACGGACGCGGCCGACCGCGCGTTCACCGACCGCTATCTGCGGAAGATGATCAAAGAGATCCCGCAAGACGAATTCCTGAACGACCCGTACTACAAAACGGTCGTCCTGCCGGAAGTGGAGACCGGCTCCGGCCCCTTCACGCTGCGGATGCAGACGCTGGCCCCCTGCGAAGCGTTCGTGCGCGACGATTTCCTTCTATTGCCGGACGGCAGGATGCTGCCGCAGATCGGCTTCTTTATGGACGCTTACCGCTATCCGGCGGTTTTGGAGAACGGCAGGGAATGGATGACCCTGCTGCCGAACGAGATCCGGACGACCCTCCCGGCGGTGGAACGCGCGAAAGGTCGCGTGCTGACGTACGGACTGGGACTGGGCTACTACGCCTTCCGCGCGTCGGCAAAGGAGGACGTTTCCTCCGTGACGGTCGTCGAAAAGAGCCCGGAACTGCTGGACCTGTTCCGGACATTCCTGCTGCCCCAGTTCCCGCACAAGGACAAGATCGTCTTGGTCAACGACGACGCGTTCGCGTTCGCCGCACGTCTGACGCCGGACTCCCCGTACGACTGCGTGTTCGCGGACATCTGGCACGACGTGGGGGACGGAAAGGAACTGTATCTCCGCTTCAAGACATACGAAAAAAACCTCCCGTCCGCCGTTTACGACTACTGGCTGGAACGGACCATCCGGTGCTATCTGGCAACGGAACTTTGGTAAATACGCGCAAAGCGGCCTGCCGTTCGACGGCAGGTTTTTCTTTTTCCGGAAAAAGACTTGACAAACGCCGCCGCCCGGTGTATACTCCCGTCAGAAAGTGTTTCAAACTTTACACTTTTATGAAAGGCTGAGAATCCGATGCAAAACAACGAGAGACCCGAGCACCCGCTCTTCCGGGACGTCCTTCCGGATCATCTGGAAAAGGTACTTGGAAAAGCGGACCTTCCGGAAGGTGGAGGAACTCCTGTGCGGAGAGCCCGCGCTGTATCTGCTGGAGTCCGGGAAAGCACGCGTATACCGCATGAGCAGCGGCAAAAAGGTTTTGTACAACACGCTTGCCGC
>JAGACN010000141.1 GCA_017614095.1 Clostridia bacterium
AAGAATTCAACGAGTCCCGTATCATGATGCATTACTTTCATAATGGTCACGTACGTGTACTTTCGTACTTTCGTCTGTTGTTCAATTTTCAATGTCCGAACCCCGCTCCGGATCCCTCCGGTCCGGGTTTCCACCGGCACGTTTTCCCGTTCGGTTTCCCGCCCGGTTTTTTCGTGCGCTTGACTATACTACCACATCAAAAAACCGTTGTCAAGAACTTTTTTTCGTTTTTTGAAAAAAAATTTTCGGCCAAAATCCGGCCTTTTTAGACCCCTTTTTCCGCCCGTTTCGGGGCATTCCGCGCCTTGCGGACCGGCGGGCGGACAGCCGGAAAGGAAAAAGCCCTCCGGAGAGGGCGGAAAGGATGAAAAGGAATGTCCAAAATCAGAAGCCGTACGCGTTTTTCAGGAACGTATGACGCCGCTGCAGCCAGGCGCGCAGATCGGAAACGGCCTCTTCGTAAGTGCCGAAGCGCGTCCGCGTTTCGTACGGGCTCGCGCGTTCGTTCAGCTTCCATCCGGCGTCCGTATAATTCCGTTCCATGGCGTTCCCGTATTCGTTCATCAGCCGGTCGATCTCTCCTCCGTCCGCATACAGCCCGGCAAAGACGCCGTCCAGCGCGCGGAAGCGTTCGACGACCAGGTCCCGGAAGAACGCGCACTTCAGGAGTTCGCCGAACCATTCGCCATCCGCCCACAGCCCGTTCGCGCTGTCGCCGCTCCCGTCCCCGAAGGGAGACAGGTTGTTGTACAGCCGGTATTTGTCCTCTTCGTGCCGGACGGACACGTTGCCCATCGACAGGTCCATGTCCCACATGGGTCCGCAGTAGAGCTTGCCGTCCTTCCAGCACAGATGGCAGTTGCCGTAAAACAGATCGCAGTCCTTGACCATCTCCTGAACGGCGACCATCGAAGCGAACGAATCCACGTCCAGGATCTCCCAGATGGTTTCCTCGTCCCCGGACAGGATGACGGCCTCCGCGCGGTCGATCAGTGCCGCTGCCTGCCTGTCGTCTCCGTAATTGACGTCGAACCGCAGGCCCATCTTCGAAGTATAGAACATATGTTTCTCTTCACCGGCCCAGTTCTTCACGCGCTCCACCATGAAGTCGCCGGCGGAAAGGTCGATCCCGGTCCGGTGTTTGCCGTCCGTCACCGGCTCGCAGACCAGATAGAGCCCGTTGAGTTTGCCGTTCACGTATACTTCCGCCATGCGCGAATCCAGAGCCGCGAAGCAGCCGGCTTCCATTGCGAGGTCCAGCGCCAGTTTGTTGCGCAGCAGCGTCTTGTCAAAATGGTTGGCCAGCAGCGCCCATTTGCTTCCCTTTTCCATCCCGAGCATCTCCCTGTCGGACGACAGTATGATGTTGAAGGGCTTCTTTTCCGCGGCCGCGGTCGAGTTGCCCCGGATGCGGATCTGCGCGGCCGTGTCGCCGAAAGACGGGAGGTTGCCGTCCTTCCGGTCCGCGACGTAGACGGAACACGGAACGTACCCTTCCGTGGTGGGTTCTTCCATACAATAAATATATACCCGCGGCGTGTCGCCCGTCCGGATGCGCATGGATTCCTTTGCCGTGAGCAAAGCGCGGTACAGTTCGGTGCACCGTTCCAGATAATCCTCGTCGTCTTTGTTCCGCCTCAGGTAGCGGACCGCTTCGGCCGCGGCGTTCTCGAACGCCAGCAGATCTTCCTTTTCGTACAGACCGGTCTCGAACTTCGTTCCCTGCAGTCTGTAAATGGCGTCGGCCGCCTCTTTTTCATCCGTAAAAGCGAGGATCTCGTTTCCGGGCAGGGAAGCGGGCGGAGTGTCCGGATTCCGGACGCACGACGAAAAAACCGTGAGCAGCATTGCGGCCGTCACGGCAACCAGTCCTGTTCGTCGGGCAGCGGATCGGAACATCAGGTACCTTCTTTCAAAATCAATAGCGCTCAGCCAGGAACGCGTCGACCGTTTGTCGCGCCGGCAGCGACGGAACGGCGCCTTCGGTCTGAACGGATAACGCGGCGGCCGCATTGGCGAACCGCAAACTGTCCGGAACGCTTTTGCCTTCGGACAGGCCGACCGCGAACGCCCCGATGAAGCAGTCGCCGGCCGCGACGGTGTCGACCGCGCGGACGGGAAAGCCCGGCACGAATCCGGTGAAGGTCTCGCTGTTCGCGTAGACGCCCCGTTTGCCGAGCGTCACGATGACGTTCCGGACGCCGGATGCGCGCAGTTTTTCCGAAGCAAGAACGACTTCCCCGTCTGTCGACGACGGGAGGCCCGTCAGCCCGGACAGTTCGGATTCGTTCGGGATCAGATAGTCTGCAAGCGGCAGGATGTCCGGCGAAAGTTTTGCCGCCGGAGCGGGGTTCAGCAGGATGGTCTTTCCGTATCCGTGCGCGCGGCGCACGATCTCCTCCGTCACGTCGATGCGCAGTTCCAACTGCAGCACGACGAAGTCCGCTTCCCTTAGCGCGCCGTCTATTTTGCCGATCTCCGCGCCGCCGAAGGCGTGATTGGCGGACGGGACCACGCAGATGCGGTTCTGCCCTTCCCGGTCGATCTGGATCTGCGCCATGCCGGTGGGCAGGCCGCAGGCGAACACACAGCCGTCCGTGATGCCTTCGTCAAAGAGCAGTGCGCGCAGCGTTTTTCCGTGCGCGTCGTTGCCCAGCATGCCGGCCATCTTCACGTTTCCGCCCAGCCGTTTCGCCGCGATGCACTGGTTGTTTCCCTTTCCGCCCGGCGCGTAAAGGACCGACGATCCGACGACCGTCTGACCGGCGGAGGGAAAAACGTCCATGCGGACGGTCTCATCCATATTCAGCGAACCGACAACCAGTATGTTCTTCATGTGTAAACTCCTATGCGAAAAGGCCTTTCAGGAAGGACGTGATCTGGGGATAGAACAGAATGAACGCCACCAGCAGACCGGCGCCCAGAAGGGTCAGCACCGCCAAAGCGACGATGTGCTTCGGCCGCAGATGCAGATCGGATCCTTCCGGAATGGCGCGGAACTGCAGGAGCGGTTTGCGCAGTAATCCGAACAGCCAGCAGAGGACGCAGACTTCCAGCGGGAAGAGGATCAGGTTCTTGATGCCCGAGCTGCATATATAATATAGGAAGGGAGAATTGCCGTAAAGCACCACCCGCCAGACGGAACCGAGCAAAGTATTGATGAACAGGTTCACGATTCCCTTGGCCGCCATCACGCGTCCGAACGACAGCTTCGCACGGTAGAAGAACAGCGCGTAGATCACGGCCGACAGGACGGCCGTCAGCGTATAGCCGGGGAAAAAGGGACCGGTGGGATGCAAAGCAAACCCGACGAGATCCACGATGACTCCGCACGGAACGGCCATCAAGGGGCCGGTCAGCAGGGAGCACAGGCCGACCGCGACAAACGAGACCGAAATGTACAGCGATTGCGAGATGGGGATCTGGAACTGTTCCAGCAGGATGGCGAGCGCGCAGAGCAGGGCCGCGTAGCACAAGCTCTTCAGACTCGAGAATTCGTTCGCGGCGTCTTTCCAGTACGCCTTTGTAAAGGGATGGGGGTGAATGAAAAGGGGTCCTCTCATGATGCTACCTTTAACTTCCTTTCAGCGGGATGCGGATCCTGCACCGGGAACGATCGTCTTCGTCCGGCGGTCAACTCCCCGTTCCGCCGGCACTTTCCGCGCAGGATCCTACTCTGTTCGGAGGCCCGGACCGCTGTCCGGACCTGCGTCCATTATAGGAAATCGTCCGCGAACTGTCAATACAAAAGGCACAAAAAGGTTGACCGGACGGCGTGTTTGTGGTAGAATCAAGGCAGAAAAAGAACCGTTCTGGAGGCATCACATGTATCAGGGAACCATCCGTCTGTCCAACGGTCTCGTCGTTCCGCGTCTCGCGCTCGGCACGTACCTGATCCCGGAAGAAGAAACGGCCGAAGCCGTCCGCAACGCCCTCGAACTAGGCTACCGCCACATCGACACGGCGCAGGCGTACGAAAACGAGCACGGAGTCGGAGAAGGCATCCGCGCGAGCTCGGTCCCGCGCGACGAGATCTTCGTGACGTCCAAGGTCCTGGCGGAGATCAAGAATTACGACGACGCCGTCCGGTCCATCGACGAATCGCTTCGAAAAGCAAAACTGGACCGGTTCGACCTCATGCTCATCCACTGCCCGCAGCCGTGGAACGAATACGG
>JAGACN010000142.1 GCA_017614095.1 Clostridia bacterium
GGTTCAGCGCAGACGGAACGTCAGGATCTCGAACGGCCGGTAGTCGAACGAGCTGCCGATCGGGCATTTTTCTCCGTCCTCTTCCAGCAGATTCGTTCGGAAGCATTCGGAGAATCCGAGCGATTCCGCCGTACGGAGCGCCGTTCTCCCGGGCCTGTTTTCCGGATTGTACAGCCGGACAACGATGCCGTCTCCGTCTTCCGCGGGCTTGACGGTCCGGACGATCAGTCCGTCCGCTTCGGCAAACGGTTCCGTCAGATCCGGCAGGCATTCGCAGCGTTTTGCGGGGTCCCGCATGCAGAACGCCTCCGGGCGGACGTTCTCCGTTCCGCCCGCGTGCGGAAGGAGCGCGTAAGCAAATCCATGAATTCCCAGGTCGGCATGCGCGGCCGGGAAGGTGGGCGTGCGGACCAGCGCAAGAGACAGCCTGCCGTCGCGGACGTCCAGACCGTATTTGCAGTCGGACAGGATCGCCAGCCCGCGTTCGCCGTCCGACAGGTCGGCGTATCCCTGGAAACAGACCTCCCGCTTGGCGGCCTCCCAGGAGTCCCGGTGCAGTGTGGGTCGCTCCAGCTCTCCGAACGGGACGCCGCACAATGCGTATGCGGACAGAACGGCGGATTGCGTTTCGGAGCGGAGCAGGGTATGCGTTTCCCGCCAGTCCGCGTCCGTTTCGCATTCCACGCGTGCGCAGCCCGCCCGCAGGATGATCTTCTGACGGACGGTCGACTGCCGGTAGCGGAACGTCAGGCGGCAGTATACCGTATCGGCTTCTCTGCCGGCAGACATGCTCTCCAGCGGAAGCTGTTCCGGCGCGCCGTTTTCATACGCATCCGGGACCTCCCATCCGTCGCAGAGGTCGGGATAGACCAGCAGCCGGTTTCCGGCCCCGCGGAGGAAATCCCCGGAAACGCCGTTCAGCGTCAAGGAGGCGATCGTCCCGTCGCCGGCGATCCGGATGCGGGTGACCCCGTTTTCCAGAATCGCGCCGTCGTTCGTCTGTTCTGCCCGTAGTTCCGGATGCAAGTCGCGGGGATCGGCTTCATCGTATTCGGTAAAGCAATATGGTAAAGCGGCGGCTGACGGGGCCTTCATGCCGCTGTCCGGACACGGCGTTCCGTTTTCAAACGGCCCGCTGTTGAGCAAAGATTTCCCTGCCCGTGTCCCGGGCGCGGCCTTTAACGCGTTCAGCGCCCCTTCCTTCAGTTCCCGGATTTCGGACCGGATCGCGGCATATGCCTGATCCGCCTCGCGGTATACCCGGTCGATCGCCGACCCGGGCAGAATATCGTGGAACTGATGGAGCAGCACGCGCTCCCAGATACTCCGGACGCGTCCGGCTTCCCATCGGTATCCGGGCGCAAGCCGCAGCGCGCATGCGCCGAGAAACTCCAGTTGATGCAGTTCCCGTTCGCACATGCGGTTGTTCCGTTTGGTCCCGGATTGCGTGGTATAGGTCCCCTGATGCTTTTCCAGATACAGTTCGCCTTTCCAGACCGGCAGTTCGCGTCCTTCGTCTTCGTTCTCCCATGCTTCCAGGCTGCGGAAGAGATCCCGCGCGAACGCCTGACGGACATGAGGCATCCCGCCCAGTTCCGTTTCGCGTTTCAGACGCTCCAGATGCTCCATGCCCGGGCCTCCGCCCCCGTCTCCGATGCCGAACAGCAGCATCGAGCAAGGAGCGTCTTCCGCTTTTTTGACGGAATTCGGACGGGCGGCCGAGTTATAGTTCCCTTCGGGAGGGATATGCGCGAGCACGCGAGTCCCGTCCAGCCCTTCCCAATGGAAGGACGCGTACGGGAACCGGTTGACGGAATTCCAAGAAAGCTTGGTGGTCAGGAAATACGGCATTCCGGCCTGCTTCATCAATTGCGGAAGCTGAGCCGAATAGCCGAAGGTGTCCGGGAGCCAGAGCATATCGGGATTGGTCCCGAACTCTTCCTTCCAGAACCGCTGGCCGTAGATCATCTGCCTGACCAGGCTCTCGCCGTCCGGCAGATTGGTATCCATTTCCACCCAGGATCCGCCGACCGGCTCCACCCGGCCTTCCCGGCACAGGCGCCGGATCTCTTCATACAGATCCGGCTGGGATTCCAGGACCCATTTGAGCATCTGCGGCTGACTGACGCAGAACCGGTATTCCGGATAGCGGCTCATGTGCGACACGACCGTTGCCAGTGTGCGGACCGCTTTCCGCTTGGTCTCGCGGACCGGCCACAGCCAGGCGAGATCGATGTGTGCGTGTCCGAGTGCGAGAACGGTGTTTCCGTCCGTCTTTCCGGGATCCGGCCGCAGCCGCTCTCCGGCCATTCGCCCCGCTTCGGCGGGATCGGTCGACCAGAGGCCGGCGGCTTTCCAGAACCGTTCCTCGTCCCCGGCGGATTTCAGCGCGTCCGCGTAATAGGCAAGCACCTCGAGATCATAGTAGGCATTCCGCTTTTCCGTATCGCAATAGGCGAATTCCGCCTGTACGAACAGACCGTTTTCCGGCTTGCAGCCGAACAGATCGTTGGCACCGGCATCGGCCCAGAACACGATGTTCCCTTCCGGCAGATCCTGCGGCAGGAACCAGACCCTTTTTGCGGGTTTTCCCAACGCGACCGTGAACTCGCTCTGCACGTTCGTAAACCCTTTGAGCGGTTTGCCGCCCGCATCGAACAGGCACGCTTCCCCGCCCGCGTCGAACAGCAGGACGCGGTCCGTCCCTTCTTTTTCGGCAGGCACGCTGCCGGACAGTTTCAGCCAGGCGCAGCTGCCGTTCCTTCCCCAGCGGTCGCCGGGGCGGATCTCGAATCCGTCCGCGTCTTCCTTCCGGCCGAACGGGACCGGCTCCTCCGTCGGATATGCCGACACGCGCAACGATCCGCAGCCGGTATACAGCGTGCGGTACAGTTGGTCAAGCCGTTCCTGCTTCGTCATCCCGAACTCCTTTCAGACAGCCGGAAAACGGCCGTCTCGTACGGCTGATACAATCCGTCCGGTTTCTTCCGGCCGCTGTTGGACAGCAGGACCTTCCCCGTAAAGGAAAGCCGGATCTCGGTCGTCTGCTCGAAATTGCAGACCACCAGCATCCGAACGCCGTCGGCGGAACGGATATAGGCGAAAAAGGGGTCCTCCGGCCGGCTGACGAACGCCGTTTCGCCCGCCGTGAACGCGCTGTATGTGCGCCGGAGCGCAAACAGGTCCCGGTAATAGCGGAAAACGGATTTCGGCGACTGCAGGTCCTTTTTGAGATTGATCTCCCGGTATCTGCTTGCCGGCGGGATCCACGGTTCCCCTTCGGAGAAGCCGCCGTTCCTGCCGTCGTTCCACTGCATGGGACGGCGCGCGTTGTCCCGGCTGCCGAAATTGATCTTCCGGACGGCTTCTTCCGGAGACATGGTCTTGATCAGTTCCTCATACATATTCAGACATTCGATATCCCGGAAATCCTCGATCCGGCCGTATTCGGAGCCCGTGCACCCGAATTCCTGTCCCTGATAAACAAACGGGATGCCCTGCAATCCGTAGAGCATGGTGGCGATGCACGTCGCCGACTCGTACCGCAGAC
>JAGACN010000019.1 GCA_017614095.1 Clostridia bacterium
CCGCACGGGGTGGACATCCCGGCCGCCTTCCATTCCTGGAACCTCATGTACAGCGAGAAGAAGGGGCCCGCGCGCGTCTCGTACTACCAGAGCACCGCGCTGACCAGAATGTCCGCCTTCGCGACGGCCTGCGTCGGCTGCGGGGCGTGCGAGAAGCGCTGCCCGCAGTCCATACCGATCCGGGTGAAGCTGAAAGAGGCGGACCGCGCGCTGCGGCCCTTCTGGATCCGTCCCTTCCTGCCGATCGGACGGAAAATCTTCCTCCGCGGCTCATAGGCCGGATTTGTTCACAATTTCCTGTTTCTTTTGTACGTATTCTGTGATATACTATTTAAAACGACCCCAACTTCTGAAGACTCCGGAGGTTCTCATATGGCCCTGTTTTCCAAGCTTTTCGGCACCTACAGCGAAAAGCAGATCAAAAAAATAGACCCGATCGCGAAGCAGGTCGACGCTTTGTCCGACCGGTTCGCGGCGATGACCGACGACCAACTGCGAGACATGACGCCCGCCTTCCGCGAACGGCTGTCGAAAGGGGAGACGCTGGACGACCTCCTGCCGGAGGCGTTTGCCGTCGCCCGCGAAGCCGCGTGGCGCGTACTGGGCAAGCGGCCCTACTACGTACAGGTGCTCGGCGGCATCCTGCTCCATCAGGGGCGGATCGCCGAGATGAAGACCGGTGAAGGCAAGACCCTCACCGAGACCATGCCGGCCTATCTGAACGCGCTGGAAGGGAAGGGCGTCCACATCGTGACCGTCAACAACTACCTGGCCAAGCGCGACAGCGAATGGATGGGCAACATTTTCCGTTTCTTAGGGATGACGGTCGGCCTGGTCACGCACGACGTCCCGCCGGATGAAAAGCGGAAAGCGTATCAGGCGGACATCACCTACGGCACGAACAACGAGTTCGGTTTCGACTACCTGCGCGACAACATGGCGGTCTACAAGTCCAGCCTGCTCCAGCGCGGCCACCACTTCGCCATCGTCGACGAGGTGGACAGCATCCTGATCGACGAAGCCCGCACCCCGCTGATCATTTCGGGTTCCGGCGAGGAATCCAGCGACATGTATCTCAAGGCGGACGAGTTCGTCAAGCGGCTGCGCTGCCTGCGCATCAAGGAGTTCGACAACAAGCAGACGGACGCGGACATCCCGGAGGACTACATCGTGGACGAGAAGGCCAAGACGGCCACATTGACCGCGAACGGCGTCCGGAAAGCCGAGAACTTCTTCCACGTCGAGAACCTGGGCGACGCGGAAAACAACGAGATCATGCACTACATCAACAACGCGCTGCACGCGCGCGGCAATATGCAGCTGGACGTCGACTACGTCATCAAGGACGGCAAGGTCCTGATCGTCGACGCCTTCACCGGCCGCATCATGCCCGGCCGCCGCTATTCGAACGGCCTGCACCAGGCCATCGAGGCGAAGGAGGGGGTGGAGATCGCCCGCGAGAACAAGACGCTGGCGACCATCACCTTCCAGAACTATTTCCGCATGTACGACAAACTCTCCGGCATGACCGGTACGGCCATGACGGAAGAGGACGAGTTCCGCGAGATCTACGTGCTGGACGTCGTGGAGGTCCCGACCAACAAGCCGATGATCCGTGTCGACCACAACGACATCGTCTACAAGACCGTCCGCGCGAAGTACGCGGCCATCGTCAACCAGATCAAGGAATGCTACGAAAAGAAACAGCCGGTCCTGGTCGGCACCGTCTCGGTCGAAAAGAGCGAACTTCTGTCGAACATTTTAAAGAAGAACGGCATCCCGCACAACGTATTGAACGCGAAATACCACGAGAAGGAAGCGGAGATCATCGCGCAGGCGGGCAAGCTCGGCGCCGTGACCATCGCGACGAACATGGCGGGCCGCGGAACGGACATCATGCTGGGCGGCAACGCGGAGTTCTTAGCCAAGCAGCAGATGCGCAAGGAGGGGTTCGAAGAGGAACTGATCGTCGAGGCCGACAGCTACGGCCATACGGACGATCCGGACATCCTGAACGCCCGGAAGCGGTTTGCCGAACTGCGGGACTCCTTCCTTCCGGAGATCCGGGAGGAGGCGAAGCAGGTCTGCGCCGTCGGCGGCCTGTATATCCTCGGCACCGAGCGGCATGAGAGCCGCCGGATCGACAACCAGCTGCGCGGTCGTGCCGGCCGGCAGGGCGACCCGGGCGAAAGCTGCTTCTTCATTGCCATCGAGGACGATCTGATGCGCCTGTTCGGAGCCGACCGGATGCTGGGCATGATCGACGCTTTGCGCATCCCGGAAGATCAGCCCATCGACGCGAAGATCCTGTCCGGCTCCATCGAGAGTGCCCAGAAGCGCATCGAGGGTATGAACTTCGAACGCAGAAAGAACGTCATCGCGTACGACGACGTTATGAACAAGCAGCGCGAACTGATCTACAGCCAGCGCCGTCAGGTGCTGGAAGGGGAGAACATCTCGGATACCATCCGGAACATGATCGACCGGTACGTCGAGGAGAAAGTGAATCTGGCCACCCAGGCGGACGTGCCGGATGACTGGAACCTCCAGGCGCTGAAAACGGAATTCTCCGCGCTCGCCGGACTGACGACCGAACTGGACTTCGACCAGAACAGCCTGTCCGCGGTCAATCCGGAGCAGATCTGCTCGACCATCCAGAAACTGGCGGAAGCCCGTTACAGAAGCCAGGAGGAGCTGTTCACGCCGGAGATCTTCCGCGAAGTGGAGCGGACCGTCCTCCTGACGAACGTGGACCGCAACTGGATGGAATACATCGACGAGGCGGACGACCTCAAAGGAAGCGTCGGCCTGAACGCCTACGCGCAGCGCGATCCGGTCGTTGCCTTCAAGCTGGAGAGCAGCGAGATGTTCGAGAACATGGTGTCCGCCATCCGCGAAGGCACCGTCCGCATGATCCTGACGGCGGTCCCGCGCGCGAAGATCGAACGCAAGCAGGTCGCTTCCGCGACGTCGGAATCCGGCGGCTCGCTGACGACGGAAGGGAAGCCGCGGCCGGCGAACAAGCCGTCGCCCGTCACCATCCGGAAAGACAAGAAAGTCGGCCCGAACGATCCCTGTCCGTGCGGATCCGGCAAGAAATACAAGAAATGCTGTGGCTCGGTCGGCGGCAGGAGCGAGAGCTGATATGGGATTCGGGATTGCCTTTCTGGGGTACTGCTTCCTGATCCTCCATCAGGTGGGTCTGGGCGTCGTCGGCGTTCCGCTGCTGGCATACGGCTTCTTTCTGGCCAGCCGGCTGCACCGGTATTTTCTCGGCGCGGCCGTCTCTGCCGTGCTGATGCTGCCCCGCGCGGTCCTCATCCTGCTGGACATCTTCCTGCCGTTCGTCGGCATGGACGGAAAACTGGCGGAGACCTATCCGTGGCTGAACCTGATCACCTACCTGCTTTTTCTGGTCGCCTGGTTCTCCATGATCTTCTGGCACTGCACCGCGGTGAAGCTGATCGCAAAGGACAACGGGGCGGTCAAACTGGAGAAGCAGTCCGTGCGCCGGCTGTACATCTCCGGCGCCGTGATCCTTTTGGCCCTTTCGCTGGTCATCCTGCAGCAGTTCATCACCGAGCAGGCGGTCATCCTGATCACCTATCTCGCCATCTACGCAGTCCTGATCCTGCAGGCGCTGTTCACGCATACCTGCTTTGTCCTGATCACGTCGGAAAAACAGTACGCGGAAGACAAGCAGTACGTTATCGAGCAGAACCGCGAAGCCGCCGAAAAGCGGGCGAAGGACCGCGCCAAATACGGTGACGACGCGGGTTTCGGAAGCAAAATCAAGAGCAAAAAGAAAAAGAACTGAGCACATTCCCGGGAAAGGAGGGGCGACACATGCCCGAACAAATCGAACGGACGGCCCCGCGCACGGCCGTGAGCCGCCGCGCGAAGGTTTGCTTCGCCCTCTTTGCCGCCGGATTCCTGCTTTTGGCCAACCCGATCGTCGGATGCACGGATTTGCTTCCCGACCCGATCGGCTGGCTGCTCATCTGGTTCGCGCTGGGCCGGTATACCGGCCGCAGCG
>JAGACN010000143.1 GCA_017614095.1 Clostridia bacterium
GTGATCTTCCTGTCCGCCGACGCCTTCGGCGTGCTGCCCCCCGTATCCGTGCTCACCCCCGAGCAGACCAAGTACTACTTCCTGTCCGGCTTCACCGCCAAACTGGCGGGCACGGAGCGCGGCATCACCGAGCCCACCCCGACCTTCTCCGCATGCTTCGGCCAGGCCTTCCTGGAACTGCATCCGACCAAATACGCGGAGGAACTGGTCCGCAAGATGGAAAAGAGCGGAGCGAAAGCCTATCTGGTCAACACCGGCTGGAACGGCACCGGCAAGCGCATCTCCATCAAAGATACCCGCGGCATCATCGACGCCATCCTGAACGGCGACATCCTGAACGCCCCCACGAAGGTCATTCCGTACTTCAATCTGGAAGTGCCGACCGAACTGAACGGCGTCGACACCGGCATCCTGGACCCCCGCGACACCTACGCGGATCCGTCCGTCTGGGAAGAGAAAGCCAAGGATCTGGCAGGCCGCTTCATCAAGAACTTCGTGAAATACGAGAGCAACGAAGCCGGCAAGGCGCTGGTCGCAGCCGGTCCGCAGCTCGACTGATCTCACGGGTATCCGGAATCCACCAGATTCCATTCTCCGGGCAGTTGCTTCTGGTAACTGCCCGCGTTGTCCGTTTACGGGCAAAAACAGATTCTGTCGAAAGCGGGTCTTGAACGATGCGCAAAAAAGCAAACCGGCCGATCGTACGGGTCGACGCTGATCTCCGGAACGGGCTGACAGCGGCCCAGGTCGCCGAACGAAACGCGAACGGATATGCCAACCGGGTGACCGACAAGACCGAGAAAAGCTTCTTCCGGATCCTCGCCGGGAACACCTTCACCTTCTTCAACGCGATCCTCTTCCTGATCGCGGCGGTCTTCCTGTTCTTCATCTTCTATCTGAAGGCGATCGGACAGGACGAGATCGTCAGCCAGTATTTCGGCATCTCCAAATTCGTCTTCCTGATCCCGGCCGTGATGAACGTCACGATGGGGACCATTCAGGAAGTGCACAGCATGAAAGTCATCCGCAACCTGCGGATCGTGACGGAAACGCGGGGACGCGTGGTGCGGGACGGCGAAGTCCGGACCGTGGACGCGAGCGAGATCGTGCTGGACGACGTCGTTTTGCTCAGCGCCGGCGACCAGGCGACCGCCGACCTGCTGGTGGCGGAAGGGGAACTGTACGTGGACGAGTCCATGCTGACCGGCGAATCCGACCACGTGCGAAAAGGACCCGGCGACACGGTCCTGTCCGGATCCGCCGTCATCGTCGGCGAGGGGCGCTGCAGAGCGTGCGCCGTGGGCAACGCGACCTACGCGGCGAAGCTGACGAGCAAGGTCAAGGGCGGCGCACGGCACAAGTCCGAACTGATGACCTCCATTATGAAGATCATGAAGGTGCTGACGGCCGGGCTGGTCCTGGTCGTGATCACCATCGTCATCACGTTAGCCGTCAAGATCGCGGGCACCGGCTCCGATCCGTCCATCTGGAACGGACTGACCCTGTCGCTGGACGACTCCGTCTCGTGGGGACTGATCGCGCTGACCGGCGGCTCGTTCGGCGTCGGACTCATCCCGTCGGGACTGGTCCTGACCACGTCCGTCGCCTTGATGGTCTCCATCGCGCAGCTGACCAAGAAACAGACCCTCATCCAGGAACTCTATTCGCTGGAAAACCTCTCCCGGATCGACGTCATCTGCCTGGACAAGACCGGCACGCTGACGGACGGGACCATGTCCGTCGTCGACATGCGCGCGTACGTTCCCATGGAGCAGGTGACCTCATACGCGAAGGACCTGATGCACGCGGCGGGCGACCGCAACGCGACTTCGGAGGCCGTGTACCAGAAGTTCGGCATCGCGGAGACCGAAAACTACCAAGAAAAGATCCCGTTCTCCTCGGCCGTCAAGTATTCCGGACTGGTCTACCCGGACGGAAAGAAGCTGCTGATGGGCGCGCCGGAATACCTGCTGAATGAAACGGACGAACGGCTGTCCTTCGCGTCGGAATGCGCTTCCGACGGCAAGCGCGTGCTGGCCATGACGCTGGACGGCGAACTGCAGGCCTTCATCGTGATCGAGGACCACATCCGCGACACCGCGCCGGACACGCTGCGGTTCTTCCGAGAAAACGGCGTGACCGTCAAGGTCATCTCGGGAGACAACCCGCTGACCGTCAGCAAGATCGCCGCGAATTGCGGCATCCGCCACGCGGACCGGTATATGTCCTTAGCCGGCGTCCCGCTGGAGCAGATCCCGGAGATCGCGGAAGACTATACCGTCTTCGCACGGGTCTCCCCGGAGCAGAAGGAGGCGCTGGTCACCGCGCTGCAGAAGAAGGGCCACAAGGTCGCCATGACCGGCGACGGCGTGAACGACATCCTGGCGTTGCGCAAGTCCGACTCCTCCATCACCTTCGCGAAAGCGACGGAGGCCGCGAAATCCTGTTCGGACGTCGTTTTGCTGGACAACGATTTCTCCCATCTGAAGGACGTCGTCGGCGAGGGCCGGCGGGTCATCGGGAACATCCAGAAGACGGCCATCCTTTACTTAATGAAATCCATTGCCGTGTTCCTGTGCGCCTTCGCGCTCATCCCGCTCGCCAAGGGACAGCTCTGGTTCTCCATCGAAAACATGTACATGCTGGAAGCGGCCGTCATCGGTACGGGCGGATTCCTGCTCTCATTGGAGCCGCAGCGCAGGCCGCTGAAAGGTTCCTTCATGAAGATGATCGGCCTGCAGTCGGCCGCGGCGGGCATCCTCGCCGCCTTCGCCGTGCTGGTCCCGATCCTGTTCAACATGATCCCGAAAGCGCTGGGCTACGCGCCGCTCGTGACGGATATCAACGTGCGGCCGATGATGACCGTATTAATGTCCGTTTCCGGCTTCGTGGTCATCTTCGCCATGTGCCTGCCGTTCAACCGCTACCGGACGTTCGCGATGGGCGCGCTACTGCTGACGGCCGCCGCGCTTGGATTCCTGCTGCCGTCTTCCTTTGTCGGCGGGGAAACGATGGGCGAAGGCATGATGGCTTTCGACGCCGCCGCGGGACAAACCTTCTTCGACACGCCGTTCATGCAGGAACTGCTGCGTCCGTGGAACGCGGAAGTCGTGAAGAACCTGACCGGTGACTACAACAACTTTGCCGTTTTGCGGCTCTTCCTCTTTGCCGCTATCCCGCTCTTCGTTTTAGTCCTGTTCGGACTGGAAAACTACGTGCGGAAAGACGACGGCAAGGACGTCAGGACCGGGCGGGCCTTCCGGATCGGACGGCGGATGATGCTGGCGTCCGGACTGGTGCTTTTCCTGCGCGCGCTGCTGGCGCTCGCCGAACTGGTCTTCGCCGACCGGAAACTGATCCCGGTCGAACTGGACGTGACGGATACGGGCGCGTGGATCATCAATCTGTGTTTCTTCATCGCCTTCATGGTCATCGGCGTGTTCGGCTACAAACTGTGGAAGGACCCGACCAAGAAGATCATCAAAGCCGCTCTGCCGGCGGCTCTGCTCTTGGCGGGACTGACCGTCGCGGAGCGCATCCTGCAACGCCGCATCTGGACGGGCACCGACCTGCTGTCCGGCATGGACGGCGCGATCGCCGTCGGGCTGACGCTCGTCTATCTCATCGGCGCGGTCCTCGTGCGCGCCAACATTTCCCGCGGTTTAGAGAAGAAACGCGGGCTCGAACAGGACGACTGACCACCATTTTTTCTTGCGGACGGATCGCCGTCCGTTTTTCCCGGAGGTATGCCATGCGTAAACTCACCGCGTTCTTGATGTCTTTTCTGCTCTGCGTCCCGTTTCTGTCCCTTGCCGGACTGAACGCGTCGGGCGGAGAGACGGCTTCGCACGCCGGACCGAGCGTCCTGCCCGCGCTCCGCAAATGGACGGGGAGCGGGAACGCGGTCTTCCGGCTGGACGGCAATACCGTCCTGGTCGACGGAACGAAGACCGGCGTCGGCGAAAGGGCGGCCGAGTTCTTCAAGGAGCTCTGCGGCCGGGAACCGGTTCTGAAGACGGCTTCCGCCGGAAAAAACGAGATCCGGTTCGAACTGGTGAAGAAACTGCCTTCTTCCATGACGAATGCGGACGAAGGCTACGTGCTGGACATCCGCGAAGACGCCGTCACCGTGCAGGCGAAGACCTACAAGGGGCTGCTCTACGGTGCAATCTCCGTTGTACAGATGTGCTTCGGCGACGGAAAAGGGGAAACCATCGCGTGCGGATACGCGGAGGACGAGCCGGCGTACGGCATCCGGACGGGACTGATCGACGTCGCGCGCGCCTGGATCCCGCTCGACGAACTGGAAAAGATGGTCAAATACATGGCCTGGTTCAAGATGAGCGAGGTCCATCTCCATTTGAGCGACAATACCGCCTTCCGGCTGGAAAGCGACGTGCCGGGCCTGGCCACCGTCGTGAACGGGGAAAAACGGTATTACGGCAAGGACGAATACCGCGCTTTCGTCAAGCGCATGCTGACCTACGGCATCACCGTGGTCAGCGAGATCGACACGCCGGCCCATTCGGCGCCCTTCGCGAACGTCACGTCCGGCGGACCGGCGATGATCCAGGGCCGGTTCCTGGACATCACGGAAGCCCACTACGACGATACGCTGGCGTTCGTCAAGAAGCTGTGGGACGAATACCTGAAAGGGGACGATCCCGTCTTCGTCAACAAGGTCGTCAGCATCGGGACGGACGAGTACCTGCACGACGACAAAAACACCTACAACGAGCCCATGCGGAAGTATACCGCGGACCTGGGCGCGTACATCCACGGCTTGGGCTACACGCCGTCCAACTGGGCGTTCCTCGGCAAGGACGGGTTCCCGGGCGACACGCCGGTCCCGTCATATATCCGTGCGGATATGTGGGACAACGGCATCTCCGGACTGGAGCAGCTGGTCGAGGGCGGCTACGATCTCGTCAACATGCTCAACGCGCGGCTGTACGTCGTCCCGGGCGAAGCCGAATCGGGCGGGTTCCCGGACCGGATGAACGTCAAAGGGCTGTACGAGTCCTGGCAGGTCTGGATTTTCGGCGGCTGGGGCATCGACAAGAGCGTTCCGGCGGACTACAAACACCTGCTTGGTGCGGGCTTCGCGTTGTGGAACGACTACCATACCCAGAACCGCGGCATGACCCGCTACGACATCTTCGACCGGCTGCGCGACATGACCTGTCTGGTCGCCGAGAAGACCTGGTGCGGCGGGGATACGGCGGAAAGGAGCGTCGACGATTTCCTGCGTCGGAACGAACTGCTGGGCAAACGCGCGGGCAGCGCCGACCCCGGCTACCACGCACTGCAGGAACCGGTCAATGTGGATTTCGCGAATGAACTGCCGGACGGGTTCGCCGCGACCGGGCAGATCGAGGACGGCAAACTGATCCTGGACGGAAACGCCTGGCTGTCCTACGAGCGCGGCGGGGTCGGGTTTCCGAACACCCTGACGGTCACGCTGTATCTGGAAGAGACGCCGTCCGAACCGCTCTTTGCCGGCGCGGGGTTCGCCTTCTACGCGAACGCGAACGGCAGCGGAAAGATGGGATACACGATCGAAGACAACCTCTTCCTGTTCGACGCGGCGTTCCCGGTCGGGCGGGAAGTGACCCTGACCATCTCCGGCGGCACCGGCGCGACCGGTCTGCTGATCGACGGAGAGGAGGGCTACGACGCCTACAACTCGAAGAACAAGGACAATAACCGGATGGAGACCTTCGTCCTCCCGCTGGAATACGTCGGGAAGGGTGCGAAAGGGTACATCCGCTCGCTGACGGTCTCCCATGAGGAAATCGACTGGCGGACGGTGCGCGTCAGCCAGAACCTGGCGCTGAACCGGCCGGTGACCGTATCCGGCACGGAAGTGCCCGACAACCATCTGGCCGCCTGGGCGGTCGACGGCAACACCGGGACAAGACTGTCCTTCGCGCGGGACAAAGACGAGCAGTGGCTGATCGTCGACCTGGGCTTCGTGACGGACGTCCGGAAGATCGAGATCCAGTTCTTTGAACGCGTCATGTCCTACGACGTCTTCGCGTCCGCCGACGGGGAGTCCTATACGCAGATCTACGGATTCCGTCCGAAGACGCATGAGGACGAGGATACCGAGCATACCGCCTATCTGGACGCGATCTCCCTGGAGGAGCCCGTCTCCGCACGGTATATCAAGTACGTGCAGAACAAACGCTGGTATCATACCGGCTGGTCGACCTACTACAGCGGCGGCATCTCGGAATTCCGGGTGTTCGCTTTCGACGAGCAGGCCTACCGGAAGCTGCGCGAAGACGGACTGGCCTACGCCCGCAAGCTCGACCGGGACGATCCGGTCCGGAAGGGCGTCGTCAGCGCGTGCTCCGACCTGGACGACTACCTGAAGAACAAAAACCTCTACCGCGGCCCGCTGAACCGGCTGACCGACCGCATCGCCGAATGGACGAACGGGGAAGTCGCACCTGCACACAGAATGGGCGACGTGAACGGGGACGGCCGCGTCTCCGCCGCCGACTACCGGCTGGTGAAAGCTCATCTGTCCGGAACGGCAAACCTGTCCGGGACGGGATTCAAAGCGGCGGACGCCGACGTCGACGGACAGA
>JAGACN010000144.1 GCA_017614095.1 Clostridia bacterium
CGCGCGCGACCGGATGCTCGGCGCAGATCTGTATCTGTGCTGTGTGGACGGGGAAACCGGACAGCTCGTTCCCGGAACGACCAGCTGTCAGATGTGCAAACGGCTGGTGATCAACGCGGGCATTGAGCGCGTGATCGTCCGGAACACGGAAGAGGAATATACCGTATTCCAGGTCAGCGATTGGGTGGATAACGATGACAGTCTCGGTACGATCGGCTATTAATCGGACTGCCCGGCCCGTCTTTCTCCTGATCCTGGCGGCCGTGCTCCTTCTGTGCGCCGGCTGCCAGTCGCTGAAGACGGCAAACGGCACGGAAAAGGGTTTTGTCCTGAAGGCGGAAGGGACCGAATACGAACTCTGCAGCCCGTTCGCGGTCAAACCGATCGCACTGGGCGAACCCTATGCGCAATTTGAGGACACCACCTTCTATTCCATCCCGTATCAGAAATCCGAGGAGTTCCTCTGCGATTACGACGACGCGAGCGGAAGCAGTTTTGTCTACCGGAACGCGAATTTGCCGGAAGTCACGGTGGGATCCTTCGACGCGATAGCCGCGTGGATCTATCTGGACGGGAAAGAGCCAACAATGGTGGGCCAGTTCTATGCGGACGACAAATATCTGCCGGAAGAAAAGCGCGGTCTGAACGCCAGTCAGGATTCGGCGCTGGTCCAACTGATGACCGACGCGCTGGTTTCCGGGGAAGCCGTGACCGTTCCGGATTCCGAATACACGGACAGCGACACCTATTATTTTCGCCTGCTCGGCGAACGGTATCCCGGTCTGTATTATCTGATCTGTTTCTTTGCCGATATCAACGGGCGGTATTATCTGGAAGACATGGGCACGATGAAGATCGTGGCCTGTCCGGATGCCATCCGCGACCGGATGGTTGGCAGCCCGGAGGAAAACGTATGAGCATCAAGAATTGGTTCTGGCTGCTTCCGCTGGCCGGCCTTCTGCTGCTGACCGCCTCATGCGGCGGGGACATCCCGTATTATCATCAGGAATCCTCTGTCGAGGAGATCCCGGAATCCGTGGAGGACAGCGTTCCGCCGCTGATCGCAGGCGAGAACGGCGTGTACGATACCGTCAACGACATCGAGTATGTGCGCATAGACGGGCTGATCCCCAAAAAAATCGGGAAACCGTTCTTAACGGATCAGAGCGGCTATTTCGAAGTGGAAAACGAGCCGGTATCCTATTTCATTTGCGACGCGGAAGGCGTCGTGTACAAAAACACGATGATGCCGATGCTGTCTATGCCCGGCGACGACCTGTTCGAAGAACAGTATCCGGGCTTTCTGAACGGATCCGCGCAGACGCCGGACGGAGAAGCGCCGTGATGTTCCGCGTGAGTCCGCTGACCGCTTCGCAGACCGGGCAGGCCGCTCTTGTGGAACGGACCTGTCTCGAGACGGCATGGTCGGAAGCCCAGTTACGGTCGCTTCCGCCCGATTCCGTTTACCTGGTGGCGGAGGATGAGACGGGGGCGGTGTGCGGCATCTGCAGCGCCCGTCTTCTGGACGGGGAAGCCGAACTGCTGAACCTCGCCGTTCTTCCGGCGTTCCGCCGCATGCATATCGCGTCGGATCTGCTGTCCGCCCTGTTCTCCTTTGCAATCGATCGAGGGTGCGGACGTATGTATCTGGAAGTGGCAAAAACAAATGAGTCGGCCGTTGCCCTGTATCGGGCGGCCGGCTTTCGCGAGATCGGCGTCCGTCGCGGTTTTTATCGCGGCGTCGACGCGTGGACGATGGAGAAAACACTATGCTGATTCTTGGAATTGAATCCTCCTGCGACGAAACGGCGGCGGCGGTCGTCGAAGACGGGCGGACCATCCGGTCCGACGTGGTCGCGTCACAGGTGGACTTGCACGCGCTCTACGGAGGTGTCGTGCCGGAGATCGCTTCCCGTGCTCATACCGAGGCGATCCAGGGCGTCACCGAAGAGGCGCTGCGGCAGGCTGGCGTCGGCGCGGGTCAGCTGGATGCGGTGGCGGTCACCTGCGCGCCCGGATTGATCGGGGCGCTGCTGACGGGGGTCTCCTTCGCAAAAGGATTTGCCTATGCGGCAGGGAAGCCGCTGATACCGGTCCATCATCTCCGGGGCCATATTGCCGCCAACTATCTGGTATGGCCGGAATTGGAGCCTCCATTCATCGCTCTGTGCGTGTCCGGCGGGAACACGGAATTGATGGTCGCTGAAGACTACGTTCATTACCGGATGGTCGGAACCACCCGGGACGATGCGGCGGGAGAGGCGTTCGACAAATGCGCCCGCGTGCTCGGTCTTCCGTATCCGGGCGGCGCGGCGATGGACCGTCTGGCTGCCGCCGGCAACGCCGAGGCGTTCCGGTTCCATGAGGGAAAAGTGGACGACGCGCCGTTTGATTTTTCCTTTTCGGGATTGAAAACGGCCGTCATCAACATGGTCCACACGGAACTGCAGCGTGGACGCGAACTGGATGACGCGTTCCGTGCGGACGTCGCGGCCTCCTTTACGAAAGCGGTCGTCCAGACCATTGTCGGACGGCTTGAGCTTCTGCTGGAAGAAGAAAAAGGAAACATGGACATCGTGCTGGCCGGTGGCGTTGCCGCCAATTCGCATCTGCGGGAAGCATGTGCGGATCTCGCCGCTCGGAAAAACCGGAAACTGTACCTTCCGCCGCTGCGTTTGTGCGGAGACAATGCGGCCATGATCGCCGCCCAGGGATACTATGAATACAAAGCC
>JAGACN010000145.1 GCA_017614095.1 Clostridia bacterium
CAAGATCCAGATATTCGGTGCAATAGAAACCACGTCCGTAGTCATTATGGACATTGCCTTTTCCGTATTCCGGCGTTTGAACGACGATCTTTGATCCATGGTAGATGATCATAGAAAACCCCTCCTTATCAACAGCAATATACCATTTTAATGGTAGTTTGTCAAGAGGAAATGACATTCCGATGGTATTTTTTACCGACATACAGCCTTTTTCTCATTTTTCAAACGTGAAGGAGGCTGTCTTTTCACAGCTTTTCGGAGGACAAAAAGGGTACTGCATTCTCCCTCTTTGGTCAAGCCGGAAAAGGAAAGCTCCCCGTCCTGTCCAAAGGGCGGAGAGCCTTTTTCCGTTTCGGTAAGAACCCGGCAGCGCCTTATTTGCGGCCTCTGTTCAGCATGTCGATGATATCCTTGATATCCGAATCGGCATCCTCGGAATTCTCTTCGATGTGTTTTTCGGACGCTTCCATCGCGCGCTTCTTGTCGGCCGCTTTCTTGTCGGATTCGAATCCGGTGGCGACCAGCGTGACTTTCATCTCGTCCTCCATGGAGGTGTCGAGCGTCGCGCCGAAGATGATGTTCGCATCGGGAGCGGCTTCGTTCGTGATGCTGGAGACGGCCGCGTCGATCTCGTCCAGTCCGATGTCAGGCGACGCGACGATGTTGACGACGATGCCTTTCGCGCCGGAGATGTTGGTTTCCAGCAGCGGAGAGGACATGGCCATCTTGGCGGCCTGTTCGGCTTTGTCCTTGCCCTTCGCGGAGCCGACGCCCATATGGGCGAGTCCGGCGTTGGACATGACCGCGGACACGTCCGCGAAGTCGAGGTTGATGAAACCGTCGATGGTGATCAGTTCGACGATGGACTTGACGCCGTTCAGCAGAACGCCGTCGGCTTCCTGGAACGCGTTCAGGAAGGTGATCCGTTTGTCGGTCAGGAGTTTCAGACGCTCGTTCGGAATGACGATCAGGCTGTCGACGTATTCCGCGAGTTTCTCGATACCGACTTCCGCCTGCGCCATGCGTCTGCCGCCCTCGAACAGGAACGGTTTGGTCACGACGGCAACGGTCAGGATGCCGAGGGATTTCGCGACTTTCGCGACGATCGGAGCGGCACCGGTACCGGTTCCGCCGCCCATACCGGCGGTAATGAATACCATATCCGCACCGTTGAGCGCGTCGGTGATCTGTTCAATGGATTCTTCGGCCGCTTTTTCGCCTACGTCCGGGTTGCTGCCGGCGCCTTTGCCTCTGGTGATCTTCTCACCGATGACGATCTTCGTCGGAGCGGGAGAGGCGGCAAGGACCTGAAGGTCCGTATTGATGGCGATGAAATCGACGCTGTCCGGCTCGAACGAAGCGACCATGCGGCTGACCGCATTTCCGCCGCCGCCGCCGACGCCGACCACTTTAATGACATTGGGATTATCTCTGTAGTTTGGCATGTACATGTCCCTCCAAAGCAATTCTTTTTTCACAAACTCTATAGTAAACCATTTTTTTCCATATTGCAAGTGTTTTTTTCCGTTTTTTTGCCCTGTTTGCGCCGTTTCGGTGTCTTTTGCGGTCTTTTCAGGCCTCCGAATGCCGAAAAACTCAGTCATTCAGCCGGACGGCGGCCTCCCGCGCGTCGGACAGATCGATGTATCCGCTCTGCCCCGAACCCAGCCGTTCCAGGATGGCGACGAGGAAGCGGACCTTGATGTCCAGGTTGTCCGCGCTGCCGAAATAGACGGTAAACCGGTCGTCGTAGTTGATGCTGATATCGAACCGGCTGGTGAAGTCGATGGACTTCACTTTTTTCTGGAGTTTGTTGTCCAGCAGGCAGCTGTAGAGTTCCTTGATGTTGTCCTCCGTGCGGTGTTCCTGAAAGGTCAGCGCCTCACCGACGATGCAGCGGCCGACCGTTCCGGTGTACAGCGATGCGATGTTCGTGAATACTTCGTTGCCGGGAAAGCGCCCCAAAACCTGCAGGTCGCCGGACAGCAGATAGACTTCTTCGCCTATGTGAAGGGCCAGGTCTTCGGTCCGCTCCTCGACGGTGACCAGGATGACGGAGGGCATCCGCCTGGTGATGCGGACACTGCCGATGTAGGGCAGCCCCTTCCGCAAGGCCGCTTCCTCCTTTTCCGCATCGAAGGAGAACAGATTGTCCCCTTCACGGAAGGTGACGCGTTCCAGGATCTGCTCGTCGGTATAGATGGCGTTCCCTTCGATCCGGATCTCGCCGACCCGGAAGAAAACGAAGAAACTGACGACCAGGAAGGCCAGCAGGATGAAAACGAACAGAAAGATATAGAAGAAGAGGCGTTTTCGCTGTTTCTTTTCCTGGTTGCTGCGCAGCTCGTCGACGGTGATGCTGCTCTTCATAAAGGTGCGTTTTCCAGCGTACCGGCCTGTCGGACGCGGCTGCGGTTCAGTTGCTTCCGGATGGTTGTCTTCGGCCGCAACGGCTTCGTCCCGGACTTCCGGTTCGCTTCCTTTTTGCTTTTCCTTTGCCTTTTCCTTTACCTTTACCTTTGCCACGCGCTCTCCCCCCTTCTTTTTTGATCAGGTGAATAATACTATCCGCGTTCTTCGTACAACCGGACGACGGTATCGGCGATGCGTGAGGCCGCGTCCTCCACGGCGAAATTGCGTACGGTGTCTTCGATGCGCTTGCGCTTGTTCGGGTTCTTGAACAGATCGTCCACGGCCGCCTCCAATACGTCCACGGTCAGTTCCTCTTCCCGGTAGACGATGCCCGCGCCCGCGTCCGCCAGCAGGCGTGCGTTTTTGTATTGATGGTCCTCCGCCACGTACGGGCTCGGGATATAGATGGCCGCCTTCCCGCGCAGCGCGAGTTCCGCCAGCGTGATGGCGCCGGCCCGGCAGATGATGACGTCCGCCGCGGCCTGCCGTTTGGCCATATCGAAGAAATATTCGGCAATGGTCAGATTCGGCTGCCTGTCCAGTCCTTTTTCGGATGCCAGCGCGGAAAACTTTTCCCATTCCGTCCGCCCGACTGCGTGGTCGTGCCGGATCCCGTGCGGGACGCAATAGGTCTCCATCAGAGCCAGACAGAGTTCGTTGACCTTCCGCGCGCCCATGCTGCCGCCGAACGACAGGATGTAGGGCTCGTCCGGGGAAAGCCCCAGTTCCGCGCGCGCTTCCGCGCGGGAGATGCGTTCGGCGCTGACCGGGTTGCCGGTCAGGATGATCTTGTCCCGGTCCTTTTCGGAAAAATACTTCCGGCTGCCGTCGAAGCTGATGCAGACGGCCGACGCGTAGGGCGCCAATTTTCGTGTGGTCACGCCGGGATAGGTGTTCTGTTCGTGGATGACGCAGGGAATGCCGCATTTGGAAGCCGCCTTCACGGTCGGCCAGCTGGCGTATCCGCCGGTCCCGACCACCACGTCGGGCTGCCGGATCCTGATGATCCGCTTCGCGTCCGAGACGGACGTCACGGACAGTTTCAAAGCCTTGAGATTGTGCTTGATTGCCTTCAGGCCGAACGAGCGCCGGAAACCGCTCACATCCACGTAGTCGATCTCGTATCCCGCCTTGGGCACCAGCGTGCTTTCGATGCCGCGTTTGGTCCCCACGAAGGTGATGACCGCGTCCGGGACCTGTTTCTTGATTTCGTTTGCGATCTGCAGTGCCGGGTTCACGTGTCCCCCGGTCCCGCCTCCCGTCATGATAACTCTCACCCTTCGAGCCTCTCTTTCCTGGATTTTGCGATGCTTTCCGCACCCGCCGGATGAACTTTTGGAGCAGCGACAGCCGCCGGCTGCGTCTCCTCCGCTTCGTAGCTGAAGCGGGATACGGCAAGCACGAAGCCCATCTCGACCAGCAGAATGATCAAAGACGTTCCGCCGTGGCTGAAGAAGGGCAGACTGATGCCGGTACTCGGGATGGTGTTCGTCACCACGCCCAGATTCAATAAGACCTGAACGACAACGTGCGTCGTGATGCCGAAAGCCATCAGCGAGCAGAAGCGGTCCTTGGACCGGAAGGCGATCCTGTAGCCGCGCCAGGCGAACAGCCCGAAGAGGATGATGACCATCAGCGCGCCGAAGAAGCCGGTCTCCTCGCACAGGATGGCGAAGATGTAATCGTTGTAGGGCTCCGGCAGGTAGCCTTTCTTCTGGATACTTTGTCCGATGCCGACGCCCCAGAAACCGCCGGAGCTGATGGCGTAGAGGGACTGCACGGGCTGCCAGCCTTTGCCGCCGCTCTCAACGCTCATGAAGTCGAAGGGATTCCGCCAGATCTCGATCCGGTCGAACGCGTGCGGAACGAACCGCTCCAGTAACGGCCGCCCGACCGTGAACATCGCGCCGCTTCCGACGGCGAGCACGGCGCCC
>JAGACN010000146.1 GCA_017614095.1 Clostridia bacterium
CCGGTAGAGCACGGATCCTTCTTCGGTCACCGGCTCTTCGGAGGGACTCTCTTCCGCGGACGTTTCGCCGGAAACAGCAGGCTCAGACGGTTCGTCTTCGGACGGGGTTTCCGACGGGAGCACGCTTTCCGGCTCCTGTGCTGAAGAATCGACGGGATCCATCGAGAAGGAGATGGAAACGGAAGAGGACGTTTCCTGTCCCGGGTTTCCGCATCCGGACAGACAGAAAACGGAAAAAACGATGCAAAGGACCAGCAAAACGGATACCAGGGAACGGACGAAGCCGGTGGATGGGAACATGATCATGCCTCCTGCTTTTTTTAGCGGCCGGACTTGTAGACCGCGCGGACTTTGTCTTCCAGATAGGTCAGGTAGACGTCCGGATCGAAGGGCCCGCCCAGCACGTCGGACAGCAGTTTGTCGGACGGATAGAGACGGCCGTGCTGCCAGATGTGCTCTCTGTTCCAGGCGTTGATGCGGGAGAAGTCTCCGCGCAGCAGATCGCCGTCCACGTCGACCGTTTCCTTCATCTTCTGCAGGAACTGGGCGCCGTAGGCGCTGCCCAGGGCGTAGGACGGGAAGTAGCCGATGCCGCCGCCCGACCAGTGGCTGTCCTGCAATACGCCGCGCCGGTCGTCCGGCACGTCGACGCCGAGGTATTCCTTGTACAGTCTGTTCCATTCGCCCGGCAGGTCGTGGACGGACAGGTCGCCGTTCATGACCGCTTTTTCCAGTTCGTACCGGACCATGACGTGCATGGAATAGGTCACTTCGTCCGCTTCCGTCCGGATCAGGGAGGGCGTGACGCGGTTGAGCGCGCGGAAGAGATCTTCCGGCCCGTACGCTTTTAAGGACGGGAAGGCCTTGCGGAGGGTCGGATAGAGATAGGTCAGGAAAGGCAGGCTGCGGCCGAGGATGTTCTCGTAGAACCGGCTCTGGCTTTCGTGGATGCCCATCGTCACGCCGCCGTCCAGGGTGGTGTAGGCGTAGCGTTCCAGGCTGCCGGAATCGTACAGCGCGTGTCCGCCTTCGTGGATGACCGAATACAAAGAGGAGGCGAAATCGTCCTCGTGGTAGTGCGTGGTGATGCGCACGTCCAGGTGGGATCCGAGCGAAGTGGTGAACGGATGTTCGGTTTCAGACAGGCCGACGTGGGCAAGGTCCAGCCCCATGACCTTCATGACGTCTTCGGACAGTTTGCGCTGCTTTTCGATGGGGAAATTCCCTTTCAGGCAGCCGTCGTCCGGCGGCGTGAGGGCCGCCGTATCCCGCAGCAGGGGGACAAGCCGCTTGCGCAGGGCAGAAAAGAAGACGTCGCAGGCGGCTTTGTCCAAACCGTCCTCGTATTCGCCCAGCCAGAAATCGTAGGGGTCGCGGTCGGGCGCCATGTATCCGGCGAACCGCTTCGTGGTCTCGAAGATTTCTTTCAGATAGGGCTCGAAGAGCGGGAAGTCGCTTTCCAGCTTGGCGGTATGCCAGACGTCGTCCGCCTTGACGGTCAGCTCCGTGAAGGCGATGTATTCCTTCATGGGGATCTTCTGCATCTGACGGATGTCTTTCAAAAGCAGGAAGACCTGCCGTTTCTCCTCTTCGCTCAGTTCGTCCTTGCGGGCGTCCAGTTCCTCCAGCAGCGCGACCGTGCGGGCGGAGGTGGCCAGTTTGTAGGACTCCTCGGACAGGACGGACATGGACCGGCCGCGGTTGTCCGCGGTCCCTTTCGGAGCCGTGGTGGCGCCGTCGTAGGACAGCAGGCTCAGCGCGTGGTCGTAGGCCGCCTGCTTGATCTGCAATTCCGACAGGCGTTTTTTGAGTTGAGCGGTTTTCATTGTTCACTTGACTCCTTTCGTTGATCCCCGTTTCCGGCCGGCGGGCCGTCCAGGCGGAATCTCTCCGCCACTTTCGGGAAGAGGGGTTTGAAGACGAAATGCTTGCGCAGGATCTTGGAGAACAGACCGATGACGAATCCGTTCAGCAAAGCGATGACGACCGTTCCGACGCCGATGCCGTTGAAGCCGCGGAACAGGATGAGGGACAGAGCGACGCCGACGGCCAGGAAGGACAGGTCGTAGATGACCTTGAAGCGGGTGAAGGGCAGGCGGTAGCGGGTGGTCAGCCCGATGACGAAAAAGTCGTAGACCTGCGGATAGAGGTAGCTGGCCGTAAAGATGGCGACCGCGACCGCCGTGATCAGATTCCCGCCCGCGAACAGCGCGATGCGCACCGGCCAGGACATGCTGCCCGGCGGCGTGACGGCGGGATTCAAGAAGGGGATGACGGCGCGGAAGAAGTCCAAAACCAGCCCGTACAGGACGCAGGAAAAGAAGGAAAAGAGATAGACCGGCCGGAATTTCTTCATGAGGATGCAGAAGGCGATGAACAGCGTCGTCTGGAGCACGTATTCCCATTGCCCGAACGTCAGAAAGGTGAATTTCAGACTGAGCACGTAGGCCGGCGCGACGATCATGGAGACCCCGAAATCCGCCGCCGCGCACATGGCGACGGCAAAGGCGATCATCAGGATGGCCAGCAGATACATCGGCTCGCTAGGCAGGGGGATCAGGCGCTTCGGTTCGGCCGCGGGCTGCTGCTTTTTCATGCGCGCGGAGGAAGATCCCGCAGCGCGGAAAGGAGGGCTTCCGCGTCGGATTCTTCGGTATACCAGGAGGTGCAGAAGCGCACTACGACGTCGCCGTCCGGGAGGACGGCCTCGTCCTCGAACTGGAACCGCTTGGCCAGCAGTTCCGCTTCATTTGCGTGCAGCCGGACGAACAGCTGGTTGGTCGGGCTGTCCGGCATCAGCTCGATGCCGGCGTCGAGGAAGGCTTTGCGGATCCGCGAAGCCAGCGCGCACGCGTGTTTCCCGATGCGTTCGTAGAGCCCGTTCCGGAAGAGGGCTTTGAACTGGAGTCCGGACAGCCATCCCTTGGCGATCATGGCGCCGTTCTGTTTCAGCATGCTGCGGAAACGGTCTTTGAACGCCGGATGGATGAGCACGACGGCTTCGCCGAAGAGCGCGCCGCATTTGGTGCCGCCGATCGTGAACGCGTCCGCCAGACGGGCGAAATCCGCCAAGGTCAGGTCGTTCGTTTCCGACGCGAGTCCGTAGGCCATCCGCGCGCCGTCGACGAACAGATAGAGCCCGTATTCGCGGCAGACGGCGGACAGCTCTTCCAGCTCCTTTTTGGCATACAGGGTGCCGTATTCGGTCGGGAAGGAGATGTAGACGGCTTTCGGTTCCGTGATATGCTCCGGAATGGTGCTGTCGCGGAATGCCTTCGCGGCGGTTTCCACCTGCTTTGCCGTGATCTTTCCGTCCGTGTGTGGGAGCAGTTCGATCTTGTGGCCCAGATGTTCCAGAGCGCCGGTCTCGTGCCGGTGGATGTGGCCGGTGTCCGGAGACAGCACGCTCTCGAAAGTGCGGAGGACGGACGACAGGATGATGACGTTCGCCTGCGTGCCCCCGACCGCGAAATGGACGGCGGCGTCCGGGGCGCAGACGGCCTCCCGGATGAGGTCCGCCGCTTCGCTGCAGAGGCGGTCCGTGCCGTAGGCGTCGAACCGGTTGCCGTTCTCGGCATTCAGCGCGGCAAGGACTTCCGGATGCGCGCCCTGGCTGTAGTCGTTGTTGAAGCGGATGATATCCATGGATGAACTCCTTATGAGACGTTGACGGTCACCGCGGTCGGCGCGGATTCCGCCATGTGGCGGGAAACGACGACGGAGAAACGGTCTGTTCCGGTATACCCGGCGTCCGGGTAGTAGGTGAAGGAACCGTTCTCGGACAGGGAAACGGTGCCGTGCTTGGGGGATTCGTACAGACGGAAGCGCAATGTCGCGTCGGCGTCCGCTTTCATCCGGCCGGAGACGGGCCGCTCTTTCTGCGTCCGTACCGTCAGCGGCGGGAGCGCGTCGGGCGACGTCTGCAGGTCTTTCTTGATATAATGGTAGGTATTGTCGTACAGCAGCCGCTGCAGCGGGCTTTCGGACTCGGCAAACCGGGAGA
>JAGACN010000147.1 GCA_017614095.1 Clostridia bacterium
ACAGAAACGACTGGAAATACACCGGTCCGAGCGAGCAGCTGCTTGGCGGCGTTTCGGACATCTGCCTGATGTATCACGGCACCAAATTCAGCTACAACGAAGAAGAACTGCTTCCTTATGTCGCTTATCTTGACAAAGAAGGAAACATCTTGGATACGATGTTCGACGGATTCCTGTTCCTGCTGAGCGGAGACTTTCCAAGCGGAAACGCGGGGCATCAGGGTTCCAAAATGAGCGACTGGGAATGGCTTTTAAAAGACCTGTTTGCGGAAGAGACGAACCTTGACGCGCTGGACAAGGTGGTCGGCCGCGTGAACGAAGCGCTCGGGACGCCCGGAAGAAAGGTTGTCGTGTATCCGACCCTGTACTACCTTCGTCCGACCGTAACGGCTTTCGGGGACGTGGACGGCGACGGCGTCAACGAGAACATGTCGGTGCTCGCGGACCGTTTGAAAGTGTTCAAATGGTATCTGGACGCCTTTGACGCACAATGGGCGGAAGCAGGATTCGAGAATCTGACGCTTGGCGGATACTATTGGTATCATGAAGAAATATCCAATAACGAGAATGACCCCGATGAGGCAAATATGATCAAAGGGGCGGCGGCGCTTCTCCATGAACGGGGGACGCAGTTCTTCTGGATCCCGTGGTATTCCGCACCCGGATACACTAAATGGGCGTCCTTCGGGTTTGACGTTGCCTGCATGCAGCCCAACTATGCCTTCGACGCCGGCGTGCCGGAAACCCGGTTGGATATGGCCACGGCTCTGATCCAGTCCCTCGGCATGTGCCTGGAAATGGAAATCGACGATAAGGCGCTGGGCAGCCCGGTCTACTACGACAAATACATGGACTACCTGAAGCACGGCGTAACGGACGGATACATGAAGGAAGCCATCCATATGTATTATCAGGGCCGGACCATCTTCCTATCCGCTTACCAGAGCAATTCGGAAAAAATCCATGCCATTTACGATTACACCTATCTGTTCATCAAAAAGAAGCTTCCGGAGAAGCCCGCCGGGCTGGAAGACCAGACCGTCGAGGGAACTGCCGGTTCCCCGGTGTCCGGAAACCTTCCCGAAAGCAGCAGTGTCCGGAAGTATCAGATCTACAATTCGCCGGAGCACGGGACGGTGACGATCAACGAAAACGGTTCGTTCGTCTATTATCCGGATCCCGGATTTACCGGAACGGATTCCTTCCTGTACAGTTATTCGGACCGGCTGTTCTATTCGGACGGCTGCCGGATGACGATCCGGATCGGCGAATAATCAAAGCGAGATCCTGCCTTTCGGCAGGCCGGTGGAGAAAACCCTACAGAAAAGAGGACGCATCCGTTGAAAAAACGTGAGACACAACTGATTATCGTGATGCTGGTCCTGCTGGCGGTATTCATTATTGTCGGCATCATCATCGACCGGTTCCGTACCGTGACCGACGTCGAATGGGGAGAAGCCGAGGATGTGGATATCATCATCAGCGAAATCTGCGCGAGCAACCAGAGCATCTTGGCGGACAGCAACGGCAAATATTCGGACTACATCGAATTGTACAACAGGGGAGACGACTGCAATTTGCAGGGCTTTACCCTTTCGGACGGTAAAGCGACCTCCGAGCCGTTCGGCAATATGCCTTTTGCGGCAGGGGAATACAAGGTCATCTTCTTGGGGAAATCCAATACCGGATTCGCGCTTTCCGCCGGCGGAGACGAGACGATCACGCTTCGCAACCGGGACGGTTCCATCGTCACGCAGGTGAAGACCGTCGCGACCGGGACGGATATCGTGATGTCCTGGCATGGGACCGGATACGAGGTGACCAGCCGCGCGACGCCCGGGTTCGAAAATACGGATTACGGCGCACGCGCGTTCCGCGAGGGCATTCCCGACGAGAACCCGACCGTTGTCATCAACGAACTGCTGATCAAAAACAAAACGGTGCTGCCGGATGAAAAAGGACGGTTCAGCGACGTTATTGAGCTCCACAACCGGAGTGACCAAGCGGTATCTCTGGGCGGCTATTATCTGTCCGACCGGCAGGAAAACCGATTCCAGTACGCGCTTCCTTCCGTGATGCTGGATGCCGGAGGTTATGCGGTCGTCTATGCGGACGGATTCGGATATGTTGCCGATTCCGGCGAGATCCATACCAATTTCGGCCTGTCGGCCGGCGAGACGCTCTTCCTGACTTCTTCGTCAGGAAAATACACGTCCACGGCCGTTTCGGGCGGAACAGACAACCAGTCCGCTCTGCGCGGGGAAGACGGGACTTATACGATGGGTGAGCCGTCTCCCGGTTTTGCAAACGACGAACAGGGCATTGCGGCTTTCCGCTTGTCGCGCGTGGATACCGATGCGCCGCTGGTCATCAGCGAAGTGCTCATCACTGACGGCGGGATCCCGTACGAAGGCGTGCTGGCGGATGCCATCGAGATCTATAACCGTTCTTCATCGGCGGTCAGCACATCCGGCTGGTTCGTTTCCGACGGAGAGGATCCCTACCGGTTTGCATTGCCGGAAGCGACCATCGAGCCGAACACGTGCGCGGTTGTGATTTGCGACGGAGCGGGAGAAGGCTGGCATGCCAATTTCTCGCTGTCCGCAAACGAGCAGGCGGTATTGACCGGGCCGAACTGGAAACAGGGATTTGCCGCTCCATGCGGAAATCCGGGGCTCGGGAAATCCTGGCTGCTGGTCGGATCCGGTGAGGATGCCGGATATGCGTCGGGCACCGTTTCCATCGGATTCCCGAACGACGCATCCGGTGTAAGCGCCTATCTCGCCCATGCCCGACCGTCCGAGGTGCAGCTGTCTGAAGCGGTTTCCGCGAACGTGTCGACGCTGAAAGGCGCGTACGGAGATACGGCGGACTGGATCGAACTGTTCAACGGGTCTTCCCAATCCGTTTCCCTTTACGGGAAGTATCTGACCAACGACCCGGACGATCTGAAAAAAGGAAAACTGCCCGGCGAAACGCTCCAGCCCGGCGAATACTACGTCGCTTTTGCATCAAAATCCGGCAAGAATCTGCCGGGGGGCTATCCGGTGATGCCGTTTAACCTGTCTTCAGAGGGAGAGGTCATTTATCTGACCGACGGCGAGAAGATCCTCGATCAAATGATCCTGCCCGCACTGGAGCCGGACACTTCCTACGGAAGGCCGCGCGGAAAAGACAGTTTCGGCTTCCTTGCGTCTGTGACGCCGGGAGCGGCGAACGCGGACGAAGCGCCACCGACGGAGAAGCCGACATCCGCGACCCCGACGGGCGTCTACAACGGAGTCCAGTACGTGGACGTAACGCTGAACGGAAACGGCAGGATCTATTATACGACCAACTGCGAGATCCCGACCACATCGTCCCAGGTCTATACCGGACACATCCGTCTGACCAAAACCACGGTGATCCGCGCCATCTGCATTCAGGACGGGTGCATGGCCAGCGGCATTGCGGACTTCTCCTACATCATCAATGAAAACCATACGCTTCCGGTTGCCAGTCTCGTGACAACGCCGGAGAATCTGTGGGATTACTATCACGGCATTTATGTGGAAGGTCCGAACGCGGCCGCGGAATTCCCGCACGTCGGCGCGAACTACTGGCAGCAATGGGAAAAGCCCGCGACGGTCAGCCTGTACGAAAAAGACGGAACGGGTTTCACCTCTCCCTGCGGGATCCGGATCTTCGGCGCTTATTCAAGAGCGCTGGATATGAAAAGCATGTCCTGCTTTTTTCGCTCCAAATACGGGAACTCGTCCTTGGATTATCGCCTGTTCGGTGAAGAGGGGCTGGACAGTTACGAAGCGTTTACTTTCCGGAACACCGGGCAGGATCAATACAAGGCCCGTATGCGCGACCCGCTGCTGACCGGGATCACTGCAGCCGCGACGGACGTCGCGGTTCAAAAGAACAGACCGGTCGTCCTGTATCTGAACGGCAGTTTCTGGGGCGTCTACTTCATCCGGGAAAAAATCAACGAAAACTACGTAGCCGGAAACTACAACGTTTCGAAGGATGAGGTCACCCTGACACGGGCAAACGGAACAGCGTGTCCCGAATATACGGAGCTGATGAACTGGGTGCGCGGACACGATCTCTCGGTTGCGGACAATTATGCGTACATCAGCGAGCAGATCGATATCGACGAGTACATCGACTATATCGTTGCGGAGATCATCATCTGCAACACGGACAATGGAAATATCAAGTTCTTTAAGACCGCCGGCGGAAAATGGACGTGGATCATGTTCGACGTGGACCAGTCTTTCCGCTCAGCCGATTTCAATACCGTCGCGGAGCATCTGAATCCCAACGGGACCGGATCGATGGACCGGTTTTCCACGCTGCTGATCAACCGGTTGCTGAAAAACCAGACGTTTAAAGACAAATTCCTGACCCGGTTCGCGTGGCAGTTGAAGAATGTCTGGAATCCCGAAAACGTCAACGCCGCGGTCGACGTCATTTATGCGCTGATCCAGCCGGAAATGGAACGGGATTGCGCCCGGTGGGAGAACTCGTACGGCGACTGGCAGGCGCAGGTCCAGGCTATCCGGACCTTCGCGAACGTCCGGACCGGCTATGTTCTGAAGCATGTTCAGTCCTACTTCAAACTGAGCGACGCGCAAATGAAATCCTACGGTTTCCCGGTCTCGTCGTGAAAGGAGGAAGAATATGCCTGCCAGACACGAAGAGAAATACCTGATCGACTACAGCCAGTACGTCCGTATCCGGGCCCGTGCGGAAGCGGCGATGCTTCCGGACCCCCACGGGGATTTCGGATCCTATCTCATCACGTCGCTCTATTATGATGACGCGAACGATACCGCCCTGCTGGAAAAACTGGACGGGATCCGCGTACACACAAAATACCGTGTCCGGACCTACGACTGCAGCGCGCAGCCGGTCCAGCTGGAGCGCAAAGTCAAACGGGGCATCATGACAGAGAAATACGGCGCATCCATTCCGGCCGAAGCGGTATCGGATCTGTCGGACCCGATGGCGGATTTCGGTTCTTTTGGCAAAAAGGCGCTGATTATGGCAACCGAAATGAGAGCCAAAGGTCTCAAGCCGGCGATCATCGTTCGTTACCGAAGAGACGCATTCGTCTATCCTCCGCTGGACTGCCGGCTGACGTTCGACACCAACGTGGAGGCACTGGATGCAAACATTGATCATTTGTTTGACGATTCCGGCGGCGGCATTCCCGCTTTGCCCCGGCAGACGGTGGTGATGGAAGTCAAATACGGCGACCGCGCGCCGGCGTTTTTGCGAAAAATTTCAGCCTGCAACGGTATGCAACTTTCCGTTTCAAAATACGCACTTTGCAGAGAAGTGCTTCGTTAGGGAGGAAGAGAAATGAGTTTCTCGGATATGATTAAAAAAAGCGTCGTGGACGGCTTCAATACGGACGTCACAATCGCACAGATCGTCATCGGACTGCTTGTCGCACTGGTTGCGGCCATCTTTATCCTGTTTATTTACAGGCTCACCATGCGCGGGATCGCGCTGAACCGCAGTTTTGAAGTGACCCTTCTGCTGGTTACGGCTATCAGCGCCATGATCGTTCTGACCATTACGTCCAACCTTGCGCTCTCGCTCGGTATGGTCGGAGCGCTTTCCATCGTTCGATTCCGTACCGCCATCAAGGATGCGTCGGACACGGCGTTCATGTTCTGGGCCGTTGCCGCCGGAATCACGGCCGGAGCCGGTTTTTATCTGATCACAGCCATCGGATGCCTGTTTATCGGGATCGTTACCATCGTTGCGGTCCGGATCAGCAAAAACAGCTCCAAGCCCTATCTTCTGGTCGTA
>JAGACN010000148.1 GCA_017614095.1 Clostridia bacterium
GTGCCCGGCATAGCGGAGGATGGCGCCCCAGCCCCCCGGTCCCGGGTTTCCGCTGCAGGCGCCGTCCGTGTAAAGCGTCACCTGCTTCATCGCTGTTCAAGCACCTTCCGCATCCGGACATCCTGACCCGCAAATTCCAAAACGCGGTATTCGCCCAGCAACCGGGAAAGGATGCGCTCGCCGTATGTCTTTTCCAGCGCGGAGCTGTTCAGATTCGTGCTGATGATGGTCGGGGACCCGCCGATCAGTCTCTGGTTCAGCAGGTTGAAGAAACAGGCGGATGTGTACTGGGAGGAACTTTCGGATCCGAGGTCGTCGATCAGGAGCAGGTCGCAGGTCTCGTATTCCCTGACGCGGTCCACCGCGTCGTCGATGGTCCCGAACCGGGCGTGCTCGTAGGAATCGAACAGACTTTGCGCCGACTCGTACAGGACCGAAAAACCCTTATGCGCGATCTCGCCCGCCACCGCGGCGGACAGATGCGTTTTTCCGAGTCCCGTTTTGCCGATGAAGAGCATCGACTGGCTGTCCTTCGTAAAGGAAGCGGCGTAATTCCGGCAGATGCGCAGGATGCGGCCCATCGTCTCGGCGTCCTTCGGCCCGTAATAGGACAGGGAAAAGTTGTCGAAGGTCTTGTCGTAAACGCCGCGGCCGAGGCCGGCGGACCGGTAGCGCTCCGAATACATCATGGATTTGACGCAGTCGCACAGACGGAGGACCACATATCCGGTGTCTTCGCATTCCGGGCAGGCGAACGCCGGTTTGTCTTCGTCCGGACGCAGTCCGTTGGCGACCAGGAAGTCGGCCCGCTGCTTTTCGAGGAGTTCTTTTTGCGCCAGCAGCGTTTCCTGAGCCGGCTTGTCTCCCCGAATGGCCGCCTGTACGAAGGACGGACCGATCGCGTCGCGTTTCTGATCCAGTTCGCGGAGAAGCGGGAACTGCTCATAAAGCGCATCCGTCCGGCACTGCGCCTCCCGGAGCGCTTTTGCGCGCATGGATTCCTTTCGCTGGAGTGCTTCCTCTCTGGTCATACCGATCCCTCCTCGTTCCGGGCTTCTTCGGTGTAGCCCTTTATCAGGGCGGCTTCGTAGAAGGACGAGCGGTCTTCGTATCCGGCCGCGCCTGTCAGCTGGTCCTTCTTGTCGCCGGCTTTGACGGATTCTTCCGTCATCCAGCCGTTTTCATACCAGTTTTTCAAAATGGTGTTCATATACGGCATTTTGATCTTTCCGGTGTTGTCGACCGTTTTTTCGTACGCGAGCCGGACGATCTCGAACGGCATGTTCCATTCGTCGAACCAGCGGGTCAGAAATTCGGTCTCCTTGGTCGTCAGGTCGCGGTCTCCGAATCCGCACATCTGACGGAACCGGCCGAACTCGGACTGAAGCTCCTCCAGATGGGCCATATGGTCTTCGAACTTCTCGTTGGTATCGATGCCGTCTTCCTGATACATCTTCAGCGCGGCCGTCATGAGATACTGCATGGAGCGTTTCCCGCGCGCGATACTGTACTCGGCCACACCGACGATCATTTCCGGCGGCAGGCCGACGTAATCCGCCAGATAGACCAGGGAACTGTAGTCGTTTTTGGTCAGCTCCTTGCCCAGCTTTTCGCCGACCAGTTCGCAGCAGGTCTTGAATTTCGGATCACTTTCCAGTTTGTTGTGTATGGTTTCACTGTCATAGGATTTGAACAGGGAAGACGGCGCTACCACGGGTTTTTTCGGCGACCTTTCGTCGTCCAGAAAAACGCCTGCGCCCCGCCAGAACGCGATCGCCGCTTCCGCGTCTCCCGGCCGGATCCCCAGATCCGAACAGATCTCGGCCAGTTCGGCCTCCTTGCGGGCGAAGAGATAAAGCAGGACTTTCAACTCGGTGTCCTTGGCGGTTTTCAACTGGTTCAGCACGCTTTTCGGCAGGCAGATCAGTTCGGTCTCCGGTGTGATGATACGCATATGTTCGATCGGCATCCGCAGCGGATGCGTTCCTCCTGTTGAGTGTGGCGGGTCGTCCTAGACGCGGGCGGACCGGGATTTCGGAGCGGAATCCGGACGGGATTCGTTCCGTACGACGGGCGGGATGGCGGGGGTGATCAGGATCTTCAGCCGGTTTCGCCCTTCGGCTCTTCCTCCGACCTCGATGGAATAGTCGATATCGATGCATCCTCCGGCTTCGGATACCGAATGGATGAGCTGGTGGGTGCGCAGGGTGATCTGAAGCTGGAGAAATCCGGCGTCGTAAACGCAGACGTGCGGAACGCCTTCCTCGAAGATCATCCCGGCGTTCAGGTAGCCGACCCGGTTGACGGAAACGGTCCCGTTCGGCAGGATGGTAATGGTCGTGTCCGTATTCCCCACGTTGGCCTCTTCGGGTTCCCTGTAGGATATCTTCAGCCCGTCATGCGATTTCCAGCAGCGGCCGTTGACCCGGAAGGAGAAGACGTCCTTTTCGGGCTCCGGCCCGTCGTGAAGAACGCCGGGTTCGTCATCGGGAAACGCGGTCTCGGGGATCTGCTCCCCCTGAACTTCGATAAAAACGGCAATCATGATCGGAAATTCCTTTTTAAAAGCGCGAGATGGCTATGCGGGTGACGCCGGAAACCGGACGGTCCAGGTAGGCGGACGCGTCAAGCGCGAACTGCGTCGGGTTCCCGGACGTGAAGAAGAGGTCGCCGGCGGGGTCCGCGGAGCGCCTGGTCCCGGGGCTTTCCGGTCCCAGAACGGTCTTGGCCGTTTCCGCGGCCGCTTCTTCTCCGGCGGAAACGAGTAAGGGACCCGGAAAAACGTCCCGGATGATCTCGGACAGCAGCGGAAAATGCGTGCATCCGAGCAGGATGACGTCGGGGCGGAAGTCCAGATACGGATCCAGATAGGCGTGCGCGACCGCGGTGGCGGCCGGGTCGCCCCGTTTGGTATGCAGGTTTTCGGCCAGCGGGACGAACAGCGGACAGGCCTGCTGACGGACGGTGAGGCGGCTGTCCCTCGAGCGGATGGCTTTCTCGAACGCGCAGGACCGGACGGTCGCTTCCGTCCCGAGCACGAGCACCTTTCCGCTGCCTCCGGAAGCCATTCTGCAGGCGGCTTCGGCGGCAGGTTCCACGACGCCGATGATCGGCAGCGGGTAAGCCCCCTTTAAGGCGGGCAAAGCAACGGAAGAGACCGTTCCGCACGCGACCAGGATGGCGGATACGGAATGGGAAAGCAGAAAACGGATATCCTGCCGGGCGTACCGGCGGATGGTCGATTCGGTCTTGGTTCCGTACGGAACGCGTGCGGTATCGCCGAAATAGACCAGCGGATAATCCGGAAGCAGGCGCTTTAACGCGCGGAACCCGGTCAAACCGCCGAGTCCGGAGTCGAAAACGCCGATCGGGGAAGGGGACATAGAGACCTCCCTTGCCGGCCTACAGCAGAAGGGCCAGCAGCGGAATTGTGAGTATGCAGAGCAGATTGGAGAGCAGGATGGCGTTCGCGGCCGTTTCCTTTCCTTCCGGCTGCTCCAGATAGATCTCGCTGAAGTTCTGGACGGCGGAGGCTGTCGGGCAGCAGCAGAGCAGGAACAGCGTTGCTTTCAGGTAGGAGGGGAAGGGGAGAAGCAGGCAGAGCGCGAAAGCAGCCAGCGGCAGGAAAAGCAGCTTTCCGGCGGATGCGATCCAGGCAAACGCGTCCGTGAAGATCTTCTTCCATCCGGTCGCGGCCAGGCGCATGCCGAGCGCGATCATGCACAAGGGGGTCGCCATTTTGCCGCACAGGCCGACGGCATTGTCCAGCGCGGACGGGAGCTTTGTGCCCGTGAGGAACAGGGGAAGTGCGACGATCAGTGCGATGGTCGCCGGGTTCAGAAGCAGCGCGCGGACGCGGACGTGCTTTTTGTTGCCGGAGATGAGCCAGAGGCCGACCGTCCAGGCCAGCCAGTTCATCGAAACAGCGAAAATGGCGGACAGCGCGACGGCGCGTGCGGTATAGGGCTCCGGGATCAGCGCCTGCAGCAGCGGGATCCCGAAAAAGCCGACATTGCCGAACGTTCCGGAAAAGGCGGCGACGCGGGCGCGCACGGCCGCCGTATCCGTTTTTTTGGAAGCCGCTTTGCGCAGAACCAGGAACAGACAGGTGATCAGAACGACCTGGAGGCCTGTGCAGAGAAGGAAAAACCAGCCCATCTCCGCCAGCAGGGAGGGCGTGCAGTCCGCCGAGCAGAAAGCGTAGACCTCGAGACAGGGCTGACAGATGTACACGAGGATCTTGGAGATCGGGGAAATGTGTTCGGTATCGAGCATCCGGCACTTGACGAAAAGGAACCCCGGAACGGCGTACAGCAGCAAAAGAAGGACCTGCAGCGCGGCTGTTGTGAACTGCATGCGGAAGCCTCCTTTTCAAACCGGATAATCGTGCAAATTATATGATATCACATGGCTCGGGCGAATGCAAGGGATTTTTTGGAGAAACGGGCTTGACAAAGGCCGGTAAGTGTGATAATAATATCTATTGGTCGTATTCTGCACTTTTGTAGATAACGGCACAGTCTTCCACGCCGAACACGCACGGCCGGCAGTGGTTCAATCGATTATTTTGTAAGGAGTGTGTACCGATGAAACGGACGTATCAACCCAAAAAGAGACACAGAAAGATGGAACACGGGTTCCGCAAGAGAATGGCGACAGCCAACGGAAGAAAAGTACTGAAGCGCAGACGCGCAAAAGGCAGAGAGCAGCTGACCTATTAAGCGGCCGGCTGATCTCGGCCGAATGACCGGGCAAGGCAAAGGCAGGGAATGTAGCATGGAAACAAACGACAAGAGGACGCATCCAAAGCGGCTGGTCCCTCTGAAAGGGACGCACCTGTTCTCCCGCGTTTACCGGAAGGGAAAAAGCGTCGGCGGGCCGAATCTCGCGCTCTATGTCCTTCCGCATTCCGACCGGACCGGAACCTTGCTCGGCATAACGGTATCCAAAAAACGCGGCAATGCCGTAAAAAGAAACCGTGTGAAACGGTGGATTCGCGAAGCCTATCGGGAATATCTGCCCGTCCTGAAGAATGGAAAAATGATTGTGATTGTTGCGAAGCAGCCTGCTGTAACTGCCGGATATGCCGTGCTCCGGGAGGAACTGGAGGAGTTATTGGGCAAGGCAACTCTTTTGGACGTGGAAAAAAATGGATAAAGTGAAACGATTATTTCGCTGTTTACTGATATTGCCGATCCGGTTCTATCAAAAAGCAATCTCGCCCGCGCTGCCTTCCTGCTGCCGCTTTTATCCGACCTGCTCCCAATACGCCATCGAGGCGATCGAGAAACGGGGCGTCGTGGTCGGACTGGCACTGGCCGGGAAGCGGCTGCTGCGCTGCAATCCCTGGGGAGGATTCGGATACGACCCTGTCCCGGAGCGGACGCGGAAAAAGCGGGTGAAGGGATCCCCCGAAAATGCGGAAAACCGACAGGAGTAACTATGGGAGCGATTCTACAGTACATTTACATTCCTTTCTCATACGTGATGAAAGGATGCCTTTGGCTGACGGGAAACAACTATTTCTTCGCGCTGTTTTTCTTTGCGCTCATTTTCCAGATCCTTTTGTTCCCGCTTGCCATCAAACAGCAGAAGTCTCAGGTCAACCAGGCAAAAATCAAGCCGAAGGAACAGGCCATCCGGAAGAAATATGCCGGACGCACGGACCGTGTGACGCAGCAGAAAATGAATCAGGAGATTCAGGAAATGTATCAGCAGGAAGGCTTCAACCCGCTTTCCGGCTGTCTGCCCCTTCTGATCCAGCTGCCGCTGATCCTGATCCTGTACGGCGTCGTCCGGTATCCGATTCAGTATTCGTCCAACTTCTCGACCGCTGCCGAGGCTGCGGTCAAGAACGACCTGACGCAGATCTCCGAATCGGCCGCCACGGACAAGCTGAGCGACAATCTTGAACGGCTCGTCATTTACTATATGGAAGACATTCGCGAAAACCTGACGACGGAAAAAGCCGGCCAGGAGGCGAATGACGAACTGGTCAGCCTTCTCGGAAAGCTGTCGACCCAGGTCGTCAAAGAAAATGACGCGGAAGTCAAGTACGACAACGGATACGTGAAATACCGGTATAATACGGACGGGAAGTCCGCTTATGCCGAACTGGCCATCTCGGACGTCCTGACCAACTACAGCGTCGGCTATGTGGACGAACTGCAAGAAAGCGGCGCGCTGAAGGCGGACTACGCGGAAAAGATCCTTTTGCGCTATCAGGAGACTGAAGGGAATCGCGCCGGCGAAACGGTCAATTATTCGGAATGCATCCCGAATTTTACTTTCTTAAGCATCAATCTGCTGCATCAGCCGTCCTTTACGGGAAACCAGGGCTGGAGAGACTGGATCCTGCTGCTCATCCCCGTTCTGGTCTTCGTGACGTCGTTCCTGAACACGCTGATCATGAAGAAGTTCAACCCGCCCGCCGCCAATCCGAACGGAACCGGTCTGGGGAACGGCATTCTGATGCGCGTCGGACTTCCTTTGATGTCCGCGGCCTTCACGCTGATGTTCCCTGCGGCCATCGGCGTATACTGGATCTGGCGTACCCTGATCGATATGGTCAAGCCGCTGATCCTCAGCAAGATGTATCCGATGCCCACCTTCACGGAAGAAGACTATGCGGAAGCGGAACGCGAGCTGAAGGGCAAACCGAAAAAGAAGAAAGTCATCACCATCGAGGTGGACGAGGACGACAACTCCTACGCGGACCTCGAGGTCTCGCCTTCCCGCGTGAACGCGGCGAAGCCGAAAGAGACCGGTAAAAATGGATCCGGCAATGCGCAAAGGGAGGAACTCCCCTACCGCAGGCCCTCCAAGATCGAAATGCTTTCCGTGGATGACGAAGACGCCGGCGACAGCAACGAGAGCGGCGCTTCGGACGGGACGGACAGCCAGGCTTAACGGGGATGGACGCCTATACCGGAGTCATCACCCCGCAAGGCGTCGCCCGACATCGAAAACGGAAAGAGGAGACGGTACCGGCCGTTCAACGGAAACGGTCCGGCCGGAAAGAATACATATGAAAGAAATCATCATCACCGGAAAAACGGTGGATGCGGCTCTTGCCGCCGCGCTTGGCGAATTGGGCAAGACTGCGGACCAGGTGGAATACGAAGTCCTCGAAGAGGGCAAAAAGGGTCTGTTCGGCATCGGCGCTTCGGATGCGAAGATCCGCGTCTGGCTGAAAGAGACGCCCGCTCTCCGTGCTGTCGAAATGCTGGAGAAGCTGATCGAGAACATGCATTTGAATGCGGAAGTCCAGGTGCTTTCCGAGACGGACGAGGAAGTCCTGCTGAACATCGAAGGCGACAACCTCGGCGTCCTGATCGGACGGAGAGGCGACGTTCTGGATTCCGTTCAGTATCTGGCTACGCTGTCCGCCAACCTCGGACGGCCGGGCTACTACCGCGTATCCGTGGACGCGCAGGGTTACCGCGCAAAACGGGCGGACGTTATCCGGGGCATCGCCAGACGTATGGCCGAAAAGGTCAAGAAATACCACCGCGCGTTCCAGCTGGATCCCATGTCCGCCTATGAGAGACGGATCGTCCATTCCGAATGCCAGAACATCGAAGGGGTCACCACCCATTCCATCGGCGAAGGAGTTGACCGTCGCGTCGTTATTTCTCCCGAGAAATAATCGATGCCGGACTTGGATTGCGGAAATAAAAAAGCGATACGAACCTAAACTTTTCTACTAACATACTAACAACTGGTTGAAAGGGCCCTTGCGGGGCCCTTTTTCAGTCGGGGTCATTCAACTCAACAGCCAAGTTCAAAGACTTTATGTATTCATCTATGGCCTTTCGATCAGTTTCATAGA
>JAGACN010000149.1 GCA_017614095.1 Clostridia bacterium
AAGACGGACTACCGCGAATACGTCTTCTACCGCGTCTCGTCCAGCAAGGCGTTCTATACGATCAACGGCGAAGGCAGCTACTACTGCCTGGTCAGTTCGCTGCGGAACGTGATGAAGAAAACGGATCTGTTCGTCGCCGGAGAGGCGGTCACCAGGTGAGGTCGCTTTCCGCGCTCGCGCTCCTGCTGACGGTCTGTCTTTGTCTGGCTGCCGGGTTGTCCGGCTGCTCCGATGCGGAGCGCATCCATGAACGGTACGAACCGCTGCACGCCGCCGCGGGGGCGTTCTCGTCCCATACGAGGCGGTCGACCCGGTTCCAGGCGGAAGCCGTTTTCCGCGGGACGGGTGCGAACGGGACCGGCAGCATCCTTTATTCCGTGAACGGAACGGCGCGGTGCGACGAAACCGAACAGTGGGCGCATCAGGCCTATACCGCCGTCTGGCTTGGCCTGTCGTCGCGGGGCGAGGATCTCTTCCGTTCGGACCGCTGCGTGCATAAAGAGAACGGCGAAGAAACGGTCTCCGACCGGAACACGGCGGAGGTGCTCGGCACGTTTCCCTTCCGGGGGCTCTGGATCCCGGACGAGTCCGACGTGACGGAGATCGCCGTCTCGGACGGGATGAGCGGGACGCTGTATACGGTGAAAGTGGCGGGAAACGCCGACCTGCTGAAAGATCTTTCCGGGATGGACTGGTACGCGCTGACGCAGATCGCCGAACCGGATTTGAGCCGGGAGAAGATCGGGCCGCTGACTTTGACCTATACCGTTTCGGACGGGCAGGTGCGGTCGTTCGCGGCCGAATGCGCGCTGACCGTTTACGAAAAAGCAGGCTATACGCCCGGATATTCGAATCCGGACGCCGACGGCCTGGAACTGACCGTGCGCGTTCAGTGGACGGCAGAGGCGCTGGACGGGGACGTGCCCGGTCCGGAAGATGCATAGAATAAGATGCATAGAATAAGAAGAAGAAAACAACCGAATAACGGGGGTGCTGCACCGATGGTGATGCTGAGATGCGGGATACCGCGAACCCCGCGGCGGGGAGACCCGCCGGAACCTGATCCGGATAATACCGGCGTAGGTATGGACGAACGTCCGACGTTCCAGATACGCGTGCCGGTTCCCGGCACGCTTTTTGGATGAACAGGAGGAAAACGTTCATGGAAAATTCAAAAACCAAAAAACTCGTCTTGTCCGCCATGCTGGTCGCTTTGGGGACGGCCATCTCCATTCTTTGCGAGTTCATTCCGTTCCTGCGGCTGCCGTTCGGCGGGACCATCACGCTGGCGTCGCTGCTGCCCGTGATCCTGGTCGGCTATTTCTACGGACCCGGCTGGGGATTCGGCGCCTCGTTCGTCTTCGCGGCGCTGAAACTGGTGGTCGAGTTCCAGACGGTCGGCGCGCTCTTCACGCCGGGAAGCGACAGCTATGCCGGCGTCGGCATCGCGCTCGGCGTGCTGCTGTTGGACTATATCTGCGCGTATACGGCGGTCGGCGTCGCGTCCTTCTTCCGGAAGATGAAGCATCCGGCAGCGGCGCTCGCGGTCGGCAGCCTGGTCGCCTGTCTGGTCTGCTACGCCTTCCATACGCTGTCCGGCACGCTGTTTTACGGCGCCTGGGCGGAATGGTTCTTCACGGAGACCGTGTTCGGCGGGTTTGCCTTCAGCAAATGGGTGCTCGACACCTTCACCGGGACGGGACTCGCTTTCGTCTATTCGCTCGTTTACAACGGCTGCTACATGATCCCCGAAACGGTCATCACCCTTCTGGCCGCGGTCGGCGTATCCGCGATCCCGGCGGTCCGGAAAGGGCGTGAGGGATGAAAGACGTCTGCTTCATCGCGGCGGCCGGCGATTTCCACCCGATGCTGCTGCCGTCCGGCCGGGAAAAGAACTTCTGGATCGCGGCGGATGCCGGATACCGGAAACTGCTTGATGCCGGCGTCCGGGCGGACCTGTTCGTCGGGGACGGCGACTCGTCGGCATGCATGCCGGAAGGCGTCGAACGGATCGAACTGCCGGTCGTCAAGGACGACACGGACACCGTCGCGGCCGTCCGGTGCGGACTGGACCGCGGATACCGGATCTTCTGCCTGTACGGCGCGCTCGGCGGAGAGCGGCCGTCCCATACGCTGGCGAACGTCCAGACCCTTCTGTTCGCCCGCCGGCAGGGCGGACGCGTCCTGATCGCCGACGGACGGAGCCTGATGCTGCTGCTGACGGCGGAGGACGGGACCGTCGTCCTTCCGGAAGAGACCGGGTTCTTTTCGCTGTTCGCGGCGGACGGGCCGGCGGCCGTGACCGTCCGGAACGCGAAATACGAAGGGGAAAAGATCCGTCTGACCCCCGAATTTCCGCTCGGCGTGAGCAACGAGCGGAAGGACGGATGCGCCGTATGCGCGGACGAGGGGACCGTTCTGCTGGTCTGCGAGCCGGTCCCGGAGACCCTTTTTGCAACCTTTTCGCCCGTCAAAACCCTTTTGGAAACCCTGAAAAAGGCCGAGACGGCCGAAAAGACGCGAAAAAAATGAAAAAAAGGCTTGCTTTTTCGATTTTTGTGTGATAAGATAAGCCGTTGATTTGCGGGAACGGTCCTCTGCGGCTCGGTACGAACGTTCCGGAATGACTATATTATTATAGGAGGAAGAGCGACATGACTGCATTGGAAGCATTTGCCAGCCAGCAGCTGAAATCTGAAGTTCCCCAGTTCTGCATCGGTGACACCGTCAAAGTGCACCAGCGCATTAAAGAGGGAAGCAGAGAAAGAACCCAGATTTTCGAAGGAACCGTTACGGCGAAAAAGAGCGGCGGTATCGGAGAAACCTTTACGGTTCGCCGCGTATCATTCGGCGTCGGCACGGAAAAGACATTCCCGCTGCACTCCCCCAATGTCCAGAAGGTAGAAGTGGTCAGAGCCGGTAAGGTTCGCAGAGCCAAACTGTATTACCTGCGTGACAGAGTGGGCAAGAGCGCAAAGGTAAAGGAAAAAATCTGACTTTTGATGCGAAAGCACCTCTGCAAAGAGGTGCTTTTCTTCCAGAAGGATACAACCCGGGCGAGGTAATAGACCATGGATGAACTCAACAACCAAGAATTGAACAACGAACACGAGGGGACCCCGGAAGAACCGGAGCAGCTTATATCCGAACCGGAGCAGCCTATATCCGAAGACGGGTCGCTCGAGGCCGAGGAAGTCGAGTCCGAAAAGGACTCCGGCCGGAAATGCAAGGCGTCCAACGGCGTCAAGAACGTCTTCGATTACGTGGAGACCTTCTGCTTCTCGCTGGCGGTCGTCCTGTTCGTTTTTCTGTTCCTGTTCCGCTACACGGCGGTCGACGGGGATTCCATGCTGCCTACGCTGCACGGCGGTCACTCTTCCGAGCACACCGACCGGCTGATCATTTCCAACCTGTTCTATACGCCGAAGACCGGCGACATCGTCGTCTTCAATACGGAGACGGAAGACAAGATCCTGATCAAACGGGTCATCGCCGTCGGCGGTCAGACCGTCCGGATCAATTTCCAGACGTGGGAGGTCGAGGTGGACGGTGTCGTACTGGACGAACCGTACATCCTCCGCCGGGAGAACGTCCCGATGTCGAGCGGAAACATGAAAGCCATGTACGGAATGGACGAGAACGGCATCTGCACGTTCACCGTTTCCGAAGGCAAGGTCTTCGTGATGGGAGACAACCGGAACAACTCCAAGGACAGCCGTTTCCTGGACGTCGGAGAGCAGGACGTCGACCACATTCTCGGCCGCGTCATCCTGCGCCTGTATCCGTTTGACGAATTCGGCGCCGTGAAGAGCGATGGATAAGAACATCGTCTGGTATCCCGGCCACATGGCGAAAGCGCGCCGCAAGATCCAGGAGGCGCTTCCGCTGGTGGACATGGTCATCGAACTGCTGGACGCGCGGGCGCCTTTTTCCAGCCGGAACCCGTCGTTCGCGGAACTGTTCGCGCGCAAGCCCTGTCTGTCGTTGCTGACCAAGTGCGCGCTGGCCGATCCGAAAAAGGTATCCATGTATCTGAACCGGATGCGTTCGGAAGAGCGCGTGCCGGTCCCGATCGACTGCAAGACCGGCAGCGGGATCAAAAACGTCAACCCGGCCATCCGCACGCTGATGGCGGAAAAACTGGAGCGGGACGTGGCAAAGGGGATGACCCGGCCGATCCGCGCCATGGTCGTCGGCATCACGAACGTGGGCAAATCCACGTTTATCAATACGGTCGCCGGGAACCGGCGCGCCAAAGCGGAAGACCGCCCCGGCGTCACCCGGCAGAATCAGTGGTTCGCCATCCCGTCGTTGGGACTGGAGCTGCTGGACACCCCCGGGCTGCTGTGGCATAAATTCGACGATCAGGACGTCGCCAGAAAACTGGCGATGCTCGGATCCATCAACGACGAGATCCTGGATCAGACCGAGCTGACCTGCTGCCTGCTGGGCCTTCTCCGCCGGCTGTACCCGGATCTGCTCCGCGCCCGCTACAAGGCGGACTGGACGGAAGAGGATTCGGACTACGATCTGTTTCTGGCCATCGCGCGGAAGCGGGGATTCATCCGCTCCGGGAACGAGGTGGACGAAGACCGGACCGCCGCGGTGATCCTGGACGAATTCCGCGCCGGAAAAATCGGACAAATCTGTCTGGACGAGTAGGGACGCCATGCTGGACTGGAAGATCGAAGAGACCTATTTCAATGAACAAACGCGCATCCTGTGCGGATGCGACGAAGCCGGGCGCGGGCCGCTGGCCGGACCGGTATATGCCGCCGCGGTCGTTTTGCCGCGGTCTTTTTCGCTGGAGGGACTGAACGACTCCAAAAAGCTGACCGCGCTGCAGCGGGACCGGCTCTTTGACCGCATCTGCGCCGAGGCGGACGACTGGTGCGTTGCCCGCGCGGAAGTGGAGGAGATCGAGGAGATCAATATCCTGAACGCCGCGCTGCTGGCTATGCGCAGGGCCGTCGAAGGCCTCAAAGTCCTGCCGGACCTCGCGCTGGTGGACGGAAACGTGTCGCGCGGATTTCCGATCCCGGCCGTCGCCGTCGTCCACGGGGACGCGCTGTCCCCGTCCATCGCGGCCGCTTCGATCCTGGCCAAGGTCTCCAGGGACCGCTATTGCGAGGAGATGGACAAACGCTATCCGGAATACGGATTCGCCAAGCACAAGGGGTACGGGACCAAGGCGCATTACGCGGCGCTGGACGCGTACGGACCCTGTCCGGAGCACCGGATGAGTTTTTTGAGAACCTATTTCGAGCGGAACGGGAGTTAAGCCCCCGTCCGGTCATACCGAAAGGAGGATGCCTGTGGCTCTTTACGCCATTGCGGATCTGCATCTGTCGCAGACCGCGGACAAGCCGATGGACGTATTCGGACCCCGCTGGGAAAACCATACGGAACGGATTCGCGAAAACTGGCAAAACACGGTCCGGCCGGAAGACACCGTCGTGGTGGCAGGCGATCTTTCCTGGGGAGTCGGGATGAAGGAATCCGAAGCGGACCTGCTCTTTTTGGAGCAGCTGCCCGGGCAGAAGATCGTCCTGAAAGGCAATCACGACCTCTGGTGGATGACCATGAAGAAACTGGAGGAGAGCCGGGAGCGGCTGCATCTGGATTCCATCCGGTTCCTGTTCAACAACGCGTACGAGACCGAGGACTTCATCCTGTGCGGAACGCGCGGATGGCTGCTGGAAAACGTCCCGTCGCCGGACGACGAGAAGATCCTGCTGCGGGAAGCCGGCCGGCTGCGCAGATCCGTCGAGGCGGGCATCCGGCTGCAGAAGGAGCATCCCGGCAAGGAGATGGTCCTGTTCCTGCACTACCCGCCCGCGTACGGCAACCAGCGGAGCGTGCCCATCCTGGACGCGATCCGGGAAAGCCCGGCGAAACAGATCTTCTACGGACATATGCATCAGGTGGATCCGGAACGGCTGATCCCGCAGATCTGCGGACTGCCCTCCCGTCTGATCGCCGCCGACTATCTGTCCTTTCAGCCCGTGCGCGTCGAACGCACGGAAAAAACGCAAATGTGAGGAAACCGAAATGGAATTTGTCGAATGCACCCATCAGAACTGCCATATGCAGGGATTTACCTCGGACGAGACGCACGAATATATGTACTGGTCGTTCACGGACAGCCTGGTGAAGACGAACAGGAACGGGACCATGATCTGCCAGGTCCACGTCGGAGGCGGCCATTTCGGCGGGCTGGACTGGCACGACGGAAAGATCTACGTCAGCTATATGAAATACCCGTCGCCCTGGACCTATTTCGAAGACTGGCGCGGATTCCAGATCTACGTCTACGAGGACAGGGACCTGCAGCTGCTGCGCATCATCGACATCCGGGAATGCATGGAGATGAAAAAGAACAAGACGGACGGATTCCAGGGGATCGACGGCGTTGCGTTCGGCCGCGTGCCCGGCGAGGAAGGGGACCAGCTGCTGGTCGCCGTTGCGCTGGAGACCGGTGAGGAATACGGCAACCAGATGTTCCTGGAGATCGACGAGGAGACGGCGCACATCAAACGCGTCTTCAAGATCCCGGCCGGCAACAAGGTATACGGCATCCAGAACCTGGACTACGAAGCGGATACCGGATGCTACTGGTTCACGACCTACGACGGCGGCAAGCCGTATATGGAAAAGGAAACGCTGTACTGCGTGGATCCGGACATGCATACCGTCCGCGCCCGCTATTCCATCTCCACGCCCTACGGATTCGAAGCGCGGGGC
>JAGACN010000150.1 GCA_017614095.1 Clostridia bacterium
GGATGCTGGATCCCCGCCTTGATCCGGTCGATGTAGATCGGTTTGAAGCGGTTCACGCCGTGAGACTCGATGCCGCGCTTGTCGCTTTCCAGCAGCACGTCGGCGCAGATGACGGCATCCTCGCGCGGGACTCCGTATCCCACGAACGCGTCGATCACGAAATTGGTGATGGTTGTCCAATCGACAACATTATTTTTGCCAGCCATAATGACCTCATTTCCGCGGCAGTCAGCCGCTGATCTATGATTATTTCTTTCTGCAGATGAATGGATCCGTCCGTCACGAAAAGACGGCGGTAAAAATGAATAAGAGCAATAAGAGGACGAGATAGACGGAAGACAGGATCACGCCGATCCTGCTGACGATGCGGGCGGACTTCAAGACCGGTTCCCTGAACCCGCGGCGCATCCGGACCGAGACCAGAACAAGTCCGGCGACGCACAGGCCGAGCCCGATGAGCGCCAGCCAGAAGAACGGCAGTCCGAAAAACGCGGAGATGCCCGCACAGACGAGTCCGGAGATCGAAAGCAGCAGCGGCAGGACAGACAGGAAACCGCCCTCCTGCCGGAGCGGGACGGTCGCCTCTTCCGCCCGGTTTCCGTTCGGCGCATCCTGCCCGTTCGTACGACCTTCGGGCTGCTGGATGACCGTGATGTTCTGCGTGACGAAGATGGTCTGCCGGTTGTCCTGAAACGCCGGGTCGGTATTCGGATAGACGGTGGTCTGATCGGTATCGCCCTGAAGCTCGCCCTGGACGGGCTCTTCGGGGACCCCTTCGTACACCTCGTTCAGTTCGTCCGGCGGGACCGGACGCTGCGTGTCCGGAAGCGGGACCGGCTTGCCGCAGACGGGACAGAACCGGTAGGTCCTTTCCAGCGCACAGCCGCAATGAGGGCAAAACATAGCTTACGTCTCCTGTTGATTCGTTTGGCAGCCGGGATCCGGCCTTGGATATCGATCAGGTATTCGTGATCAGTGCGACAATTGCCGCGATGATCGCGATGAGGATGATCAGCGAGACGAACGCGGCCGCAATGAGCAGCGAAACGATCGCGAGGATCTTTCCGATCTTGGCAAGCTTTCTGCCGATATATGCGCGCTTGCCGAGCGTATGGTACGTCTTCGAAGCCGCGTCGAATTTCTTTTCGGCGATCTTGGCGACGATGAGCGCGCCGATGTTCGTCAGACTGTTCCCGGCCAGCGCGACGATGCCCAGGATCAGGATCGTGTTGCAGGCTTTCAGAACGCCTTCCGGGATGTCCTCGTCCTTGGACGGGACAGGCTCGGCATACACGATCGGGATGGGTTCCTGAACGGCCGGTTTCGCCGGTTCGGCCGGCTCGGCCGGTTCGTCGGGTTTGGCGGAAAGGTCTTTTGCGGGTCCTTCCGGCGCAGGTTCCGGAACGGGTGAAGGCTCTTCGGCGGCCGGTTCTTCATCGACCGGCTCTTCGACAGCAGGCTCTTCGACCGGAACGGGTTCCGGGTCGGTCTCGGCTTCGACCGGGACGGCCGGCTCCGCGGCGGCGGTCTCTTCCACCGATACGGGTCCCGGATCGGGGTTCGGTTCCTCGACCGGGATACTGTTTTCCAACGACTGTCCGCAATACGGGCAGAAGCGCATCGGCTGCAACGTGTCAGCCCATTCTTTTCCGCAATGGATGCAACGCATGATCAAACCTCCTGTTCGGAAACCGGCTCGTTTTCAAAGAAGACCTTCTTCGCAAACGAGACGACTTCGCTGTCGTATTGTTCCGTATGGTCGTAGCGGAGCATGGAATGTTCGCTCCCCTCGAACCAGACCAGCTTTTTGTTTTCGCTCGGGCAGAGATCGTACAGCTGCTGCGCGTATCTCGGCTCCGAATAGGGATCCGCCTTGCTGTGCAGCATCAGCAGCGCCCCGCGGTAGCCGGACATGACGTCGATCGGCCCTTTTTTCATGGAATGTCCGGTATAGTGCTTCATCCAGAAATCGATGAAATGGAGCGTATAGAGCGGCTTGCCGCGTTCGAGCAGATGGTTCTTCATGGACTCGCCGAAATTCGGGAAGAGTCCGTCCGCGATCAGGCCGCAGATATACGGCGGGCAACCGTCTTTCGTACAGGCGAGAAGACCGCCGGCCGCGCCGATGCACACACCGTGCAAAAGGATCTTTCGGATATGGCACTCGTCGTGCAGGAAGCGCGCCCACGCCAGAATGTCGCCGGATTCCTCGAACCCGACGGTATTGTAGACGCCGTCGCTCAATCCGTGCGCGCGCGGGTCGATGGACAGGATGTTGACGCCGAGCGGTTCGTAGGATTGATTGAAATAATAGGAATAATGGAGGCTCTCCATGCGGCCGGGCAGGAACAGTACGCAGCAGTCGGAGCCGAAGTCGTAGTATTCGCCGTACAGGTTCAGACCGTCGCGGACGATGTGCACGTCCGTGCAGTATTGAGACATCCGCTCTCGCCAGGCCATGCCTTGGTCGTACATCTCCACGTGGCGGACTTCGTCGGTGGAGCAGTGCCTGCCCCAGTCCTCGTTCACGCCCCGTTTCAGGATATGCGTATAGACGAGGAAGCCGACGGCCATCAGCATGACCAGTACGGGGATGACCACAAAGACCAAAACCAGCCCAATGACCAGGAAAACGACAGGCAGGATCTCGGAAACGGCGGCCGCTGCAGAAACGGCCGGGGCAAAAGAAGCAACAGCAGAAAGCATCGTATTCCGTTTTCTCCTTTCCTATTTTTGCCCGTCTTCCGCAACGCGTTCGTCCAGCATCTGTTTCAGTCGGACGATCCGGTCGCGCACGAGTGCATTGGCCTGTTCCAACTCCTCCGCCGAGGGATTGGCAGGCAGTTTCAGATCCTCCTGCTCGATCCGGTTACCGACCAGGACGTGGACACGTCTGGTGATCCCGTAGTTCCCGTCCAAAACGATGGGAATGATCGGTTTGCCCGATCGGGAGGCGATCATCAGATACGGGATACGAAAATCTGCGATCCTGCCGTCGTCCGAATTGTGGCCTTCCGGAAAGATCTGCACCTTGTCGCCCGCGCGGATGGCTTTCACGCTCTCGTCGATGAAGCGCATGCTCTTCGTGGACCGGTCGGCCTTGATGCCCCTAAAACAGTTCATGCCGAACGTCAGGAACCGATTGTGATACGGGAACTCGGCGCTGACCACGTTCGA
>JAGACN010000151.1 GCA_017614095.1 Clostridia bacterium
ATCGTCACCCTGCCGGACAAGACCGACTATGTCGCCGGGGAAGCGTTCGACCGTGCCGGACTGACGGTCGCCGTCGTGTTTGCGGACGGCACCGAAGCGCAGATCACCGCCTACAATGTGCATCCTTCCGTTCTCAAAGAAGGCGACGACACCGTTTTCGTTTCGTATAAGGAAGCGTCCGTTCCCATCTCCGTAACGGTGAAACCGGCCGGGACCGAAAGCGGGAAGGTAGACATCTCTCTGCCGGACGTTCCGGACGCATCCTCTTCGGACCAGTCCAGGCCGGACGCATCCTCTTCGGACCAGTCCAGGCCGGACGCGCCCTCTTCTGATCCCTCCGAACCCGTCTCCGAACCCGGACCGGACGAATCGGACACGGAGCCGGAGTTCGAAGGTACATTGACCGGACCGGTCAAGACCGTCTACGTCGCGGGTGAGACCTTCGACGCGACCGGATTACTCATGAAGACCGTTTCCCCGTCCGGAAAGGTCGAAGCCTGCTTCGGGCCCGACTCCGTCCCGGACGAACCGTTGACGGCGGGACAGACGTCCGTCGACGTCCTGTTCGGCGGCAAGACCTATCCGGTCGGGATCACGGTGGTCGAAGGACCGGCCGGCAGCTTCCAGTCCTTCTATACGAACGCGGAAGCGGAAAAGAAGCAATCGGATTTCTCGTCCCAGGTGCAGACCATGCCGAACAGGACCTTCCAGTCCTTCGACGCGCTGAATATGCTGCAGAACCCCCATCCGGACGGACAGGTAGAGAACCTGGACGAACTGACGGACTACCTGGACTACCATCTCTTCTACGGCATCGGGAGCGTGATCCTGCACGCCTACTGCGGCGACGAGGCGTTCGAAATCGAACTCGGCAAATATTATTACCGCAGCAAACTCTGCGCCTCCTTCGCGGCCGTCCAGTACCAGCCGCTCGGAAACGGCTGGATGCAGGTGCTCTTCCGGTACTATCCGGACGACTGGCTCTTCTGCCCGGGCGACGGCGCCCTGACGTCCGAATTCCTCTCCGTTCCCTTCTTCGAACCGTCCGAAAAGCGGGATTCGGACTACCGGTTTGCCCGGCTGGACAGCAGGAACGGCATCACCGTCTGGTCCTCCGACCAGCTGGTCTTCGCGCTTTCGAAGGGATACGACGTCAGCCCCGTCTCCGGCAGCCCGGCGGAAGCGGTGATCAACAAGGCGAAATCCATCCTGATCCGCCTGAACGGAGACGATCTGACGGCATTCGAAAAGATGTACAACATTTCCCTCTGGTTCGTCCGCAACGTCCAGTACGACCATACGGGTGAAGTGCTCGCCTCCCACGTCTGCGATTTCGAGATGGAACCCGATCAGTTTTCTGCCCGTTTCGTTTCCTTCCGCGCCGAAGGGCCTTTGTTCTACGGCAACAGCGTCTGCTACGGGTTCGCGAAAGCGAACACCGTCCTGCTCGCTCTGGAAGGGCTGGACGTCACCCGCGTGGTGGGCAAGGACAAACAGACGAAGGGCCGTTCCCCCTACATCTTCGATAACGACACCGGCGCGTACGAGGAGATCTTCAGCATCCATTCCTACAACTACGTGACCATCGACGGGAAGCAGTACCTGAGCGACCCCACCTTCGCCTACGCGGGCAACCTCCAGATGGACGCGGACAAGGCCACCTGGTACCGCAACTTCTGCGTCGGGCTGTCCAAGGAAGACCACGCGAACGTCTACAAGGACTACGAACCGGACGCCGTCTCCTCTTCGCCGGACTACGATCCCGGCTCCTTCAACCAGCTGACCGCGTTCACCTACCCTTCCGGATCCGGTCTTTCTTCCGCGACCGTCCGGTCCGAGCAGGAGCTGAGAGACTACGTCGCCTATCTGAAGAGCGCTTCGGAACAGAGTTCTTGCGCCTATTGCTCCGCCGCCATTCCGGTCGCAAAGTCCGCGTTCGGACAGGCGGAACTGCAGGAACTGGCCAAACGGCTGCTGGAAGCAAACCTCGAACGGTTCCTGTTCGGCATGACCGCACGCAGGATCGGCGGCGAAGACTATTTCGAGATCCTGATCCTGTTCCGGAACCACTGATCCTCCGAACAAAAAAGAGCCCGGCAGCCAGTACGGTTAGCCGGGTTGTTTTTTGAGTGACGGTCGGATCGATGCTCAGCCGTTTTTCCTGAGAACGTCCAGCGTATGGTGGGACGCGCCGATCAGGTCCTGCCGTTCGCAGATGGTGAAATGGTAAGCCATCCACCGTTCGAACGTCTCGTCGTCCATGCCGTCGATGACGCCGCGCATATAGTTCGTGGCGCCGTCCGTGGCGACCAGTTTGACGCGGCGGACCGCCAGACACGCGTCCAGTTCGGCGATATCCTCCGTCCGGACCATCTCGAACAGATCCTTCGGCTTGCTGATGCAGTGCCAGTCGTCCGTCAGCATATGCTGATCCAGGACTTCACGCAGATGATCCAGCCCGAAGACGTACTGGATCACCGTCGCCTCGTTCATGCAGTAGGCGACCAGGATATGCCCGCCCGGCCTGGTGACGCGGACCGCCTCGGACAGCGCCTTGATCTTGTCTTCTTTCGTATACAGGTGATACAGCGGCCCGAGCACCATGGTGAGATCGAATGTGCCGTCTGTAAACGCGGACAGGTCGAGCGCGTTGCCCCGCAGGGCTTCGATCGGCTCCGTGCCGTCCAGTTTGGACTTCAGGATCTCCAGATTGTGCTCCACCAGCTCGACCGCCGTCACGCGGTATCCCTCTTTCGCGAGCGTCACGCTGTACCGTCCGGTCCCCGCACCGACTTCCAGAATGTGCGGGTCGGAAAGACCGGTCAGGCATTCACGGATGATCCTCATCGTCGTCCGGTATTCCACCTGTCCGTGACGGGAAAGAAGACGCCCGTCCTCGTCGTATTGGCTGTAATGCTCTTCCAGGAATCCCATCATTCTCCCCCTTGTCCATTGCCGGCTCTCCGCCGGCTTTTTGTTTTGTTCGGATATTCTTCGTTCACACAGATCCGAAAGCATTCCTCCGGTATAGAACATATGTTCTATACCTGTGATGCTGAGATCTTCCGTTCCAGCTTGAAATAGGGCTGGACGCCGCTGCCGACCGGCTGCATCTCTTCCCCGGCGACCGTGAATCCGTGTCTGGCATAGAACGCCAGCGCGGCTATGTTCCGCTTTTGCACGTCCAAACGGATGATCCGGATCTCCGGATGACGGGCAATGAGTTCTTCCAGAACGGCGGACCCGTACCCCTTCCGCCGCTCATCCGGCAGAAAGACCAGGATGTGGACAGAGCAGATCTCCCCATCGGTCTCGAACATGAACCAGCCGACCTTCTGCCCGTCTTCGGTCAGAACGATCAGCGACTGCATGGGCGGTCCGAACAGCCGGATGCGTTCTTTCCATTCGGCTTCCGTCGTCCCGTTTTCGGCAAACCACAGATCGTATTCCGATGTGCTGAACAGTCTGTTCAGGAACGCGGCGTCGTCCGCCGAGATCTTCTTAAAACGCATGTATTTGTCCTCTTCGAAGCGGTTTCGTATCCCTTTTCTTGCTCCATTATACACTGTCGGGACGAAAAATGCAAGGACCGGGAAGAAATCGGGGTTTTAGTGGGCTCGCTGTCCGCAAGCAAAAGAAACGCCCGCCTTTTCCGCTCGGCCGAAAGCCGGACGGACGCAAAGGACAGGCATTTCATCTTTCAAATGGTTTGATCCGGACTTACGAGTTACCGACGTGAGTCGGTTCACGTCGCTTCCGGAACGGCAAAGGGCTCGCCGCCCGACCGCTTCCCGAGCAATTGCTCTTTGTGGTACTGCAGCCGGTAGAGCTCGTAGTAGCGGCCCTTCTTTTCCAGCAGTTCGAAGTGGTTGCCCTGCTCGAGGATCTCGCCGTGCGCCAGCACGATGATCTTGTCCGCGTGCTGTACGGTGGACAGCCGGTGCGCGACCATCAGCATGGTGCCGATCTTCATGATCTTTTCCAGGGAATCCTGGATCAGGACTTCCGTTTCGGTATCGATGTTGGCTGTCGCTTCGTCCAGGATCATGACTTCCGGCTTATGCAAGACGGTGCGCGCGAAGGACAGCAGCTGACGCTGGCCGGCCGAGAAGTTGTTGCCGCGTTCCCGGACCTCCTCGTCCAGTCCGTTCTTCAGTTTGGCGATGAAGGAGCTCGCGTTGACGTAGCGGCAGGCGTCGATGATCTCCTGCTCCGTAAAGGACTCCTCGTTCAGGGTGATATTGGAGCGGATGGTGCCGGAGAACAGGAAGACGTCCTGCAGCATCTGACCGAAATGGCTGCGCAGCGAAGACACCTTGATGGAGCGGATGTCCCGCCCGTCGATGAGGATCTCGCCTTTCTGGATATCGTAGTTGCGGCAGATCAGAGACAGGATGGTGGTCTTGCCGGAGCCGGTGGCGCCGACGAAGGCGACCGTCTCGCCCGGTTCGACCGTGAAGGTGACGTCCTTCAGCACCCAGTCCTCCTTCTCGTAGGCGAACCAGACGTGCTTGAATTCGATCTTCCCTTCGATGGTCTCCAGCTCCACGGCATCTTCCGAATCCTGGATCTCGGGGACCATATCGCAGATGGTGAAGATCTTCTCGGCGGACGCGAACGCGGACTGCATCCAGTTGAACATCTCCGCCAGGTTCTGGATCGGGTTGAAGAAGCGCTCGATATACATATAGAAGGTGACCAGCGTGCTGCTGGTGATCACCTGGCCTAAGAAGGAGGTCCGGTAGATGTATCCGCGGGCGCTCAGGTAGAGCAGACAGACGATGGAGCTGATGTACAGCATATACACCATCGGCCGGAAAATGCCGAAAACGTAGATCTGGCTGAACTTCGCTTTCTTCAGCTGGTTGTTCCGTTCGGAGAACTCGGCCATTTTCCGGTCTTCGCGGTTGAAGACCTGGATGATCTTCATGCCGGACAAGTGCTCGGACAGATACGTGTTGATGTCCGTCGTGCAGTCCTTGACGCGGCGGTAGGCCCGTCTTGAGAACTTGCGGAAGATGACAGTGAATAGCACGATGAAGGGCACGAAGCAGAGCACCATCAGCGTCAGTTCGTAGTTCAAAAGCAGCATGGCCACGACGATGCCCAGAATGGACAGGACGCTCCGGAACAGGTTGACGACGATGTTCGTAAACAGCATGGACAGCGAGTTCGAGTCGTTCGTCACGCGGGTCACGAGCTTGCCGACCGGGATATGGTTCAGCTGCTCGTGGGACAGCTGCTCGATGTGCACGAAGGTGTCTTCGCGGACGGCCGAGATGATCTGCTGCCCGACTTTCTGCAGCATGATGCGCTGGGCGTAGGTGCAGGCGACCGAGAAGAGCAGCGCCAGCACGTAGATGCCGACCAGCAGGAACAGCCGCGGCAGTTCGACGGTCTGAGCGGAAACGGTCTCCTCGACTTTGCCGACCAGCAGAGGCGACAACACGTCGTAGACGATGGAGAAGAGCATCAGAAGGAAGATGAACGCGAACCTTCCCAGGAACGGTCTGGCGTAGCGCGCCAGCCGCCTTACCAGCTCGGAATCTTTCATGTTCCGGTCGAAGCCGATGGCTTCCTTTTTGTCCTTCATCAGCGCGAACGCGAGGATGAAGATGGCGGACAGGGTCCCGATGACCCCGCCGATGATCAGAAGAGGAAGGTACTCACGCATGATGACGGCCCTCCTTTTCGTCTTCCAGACGCTGCAGGTCCACCATGGTCTTGTAGGCCGGGCAGGTCTCCGACAGTTCGTCGTGCGTGCCCGCCGCGATGACCTTCCCGTCCTCCACGAACAGGATGCGGTCCATCCGCTCGACGGTGGTGATGCGGTGCGCGATCAGGATGGTGGTCATCCCCTTGCGGGTGTCGCGCAGGTTGTCCAGAATGGTCTTTTCGGTCGCGGTATCCACCGCGCTGACGGAGTCGTCCAGGATGAGGATCGGGGCGTTCTTCTGCAGTGCGCGCGCGATGGAGATGCGCTGCTTCTGC
>JAGACN010000020.1 GCA_017614095.1 Clostridia bacterium
ATATCCTCCTCCCGCCGTTCCGGCGGGCAATCTGAATCCGAATACGATCCGCTGTTTTCAGCGGACCCACGATCGGATTCTTTTCATTAGATTATACCAACTTATTCGGATTTTTCAAGGCTTCAGGCGGAAAGAGTTACGAACAAAGTGAAAACACTTTCGGAATCCCGGCCGTCATGCGCCGGCGGTCGGTCCGTTTCCCTCCTCCTCCGGCCGGGCAAATCCGTCTTCCGGATAGGTGCCTTTGATGAACCGGTAGGTGTCGTCGTACATCGAGTGAAGGAAGGGATCCTTGGACAGATAGGCCGCGTGGAAACAGCCCGGCAGGCCGTCCTGGTAGTACATATGGGCAGCCTCTTTCATGAATCCGGTCACGGCGCCGGCCGCATAGTAGTTCCGGGTGTGCTCGACGTTCCAGCGGGCGGTCCCGCCGACTTCCAACTCGATGCACATGCCCAGTTCCTTGGCTGTTTTCGCCGCGTCGAACAGCCGCTGCTCCGGAATATCCTGCCGGAAGGCGTAGTTCGGCTGGTAGCAGGCCATGTCGAATCCCAGATTGCGCCAGTCGTCGTAGCCCGACGCCCCGTAATACGGGATCCAGGTGGTGATCAGTCCCTTTCCGCGGATCCGGTCGGTAATGGAGCGGATCATCGCCAGAAGCTGCTCGTCTTCGTAGTCGATCTCCTCCGTAAACCAGTAATAGCCGGCCAGCTCCAGATGCCGGTATCCTTTCGCGCGGAACCGCGCTTCCTGCTCGTCGACCAGCCATTCCAGGGCCGCGATCCGGTCTTCCAGCACGCGGAAGTCCCGCTCTTTCCCGCCGATGACCCCGAACGCGTGCTGCTCCGGGACGGGATACAGGATGGAGAAGAAGATCTTCAGCTTCAGTTCCGGCAGCCCGAGTTCGTCCGCCACGTCGCAGGCGGCCTCTTCCAGCGCGTCCAGATTCTTGCCGTCCAGGAACTGCTGATCCATATAGTACTGCCATTTTTCCTTGTTGAGCGGCTTCTTCCGGTATTTATCGTACAGGAAGGCCACGAACGGAAGGAACAGATAGCCGTCGAACAGCGTATCCTTCGCTTTCCCGTTCTCATCCAGATAGCCGACGAACGGCTTGAACGCGGATTTGTCCAGCGGCGCCCTGTCCTCGTGGCAGAAGTAGGCGAGCAGAACGTCCTTGGCTCCGCCCAGTTCGGCGGCCGTGCAGTACCGGTTCGGCAGATTCGCCACGTCGTCTTCTTCCGGCTCCACCGGGCGCGCGCCCGTGATATCCTTTTTGCCGATCGCCTCGATCTGATCGATGTAGGCGTGCGCCGCGACCGGGAAGGTAACGCGGATGAACCGCGCCCGGACGGCGGGCTCCAGTTTCGCGCGGAGCTGGACGATGTCCGCTTCGTGGTCGCTCCGGCCGGTCAGCCGGGCCACGCGCTCGTAATCGATTCCGTTTTCGGAAACGGCGTAATCGACGAACCGCGGGATGCTGACCCCCGTCGCCCGTTCCTTCAGAAACCGGATCACGAACTGCGATACGGAACCGATGGCCCCAAGATCGAACAGGATCATCCGGCCCATCGCCTGCGTGAACCGGAACCAGGCCGGGTCCGTGTAGGTCGGCTGTTCGGCAAGGATCCCGTCCGTCAGCCGCCGCTCCGTGTCCGGCGTATTGTAGAAATCGGTCCGGAAGGTCTCGTCGATCGATCCTTTCGACGCGATCCACTGTCCTTTTCCACGCAGCAGGTTCTTTTCCTGCCAGTAGTCCGGGTCGTTCCGGACGAAATATTTCTCGGGAACTTTTTCGGTTTTGAACGGGCTGTAATACCCGGTCGACTGGTACATGTCCATATGTCCTTCCTTCTCGCGGCGTTTCCGCCCCGTTTTCTTTCTGTATTGAGGTTTTTCTCTGTTTGGAGACAAAAAATCGAAAAAAACGAAATTGGGTGTTGACATTCACCGTCCGTTTGGATATAATCAACAATGCTCTGTGGGCGTAGCTCAGTTGGCTAGAGCGTCGCGTTGACATCGCGAAGGTCGTTGGTTCAAGTCCATTCGTCCACACCAGAAACCGGGTCTTCCCGGTTTTTTCTTTTCCGGTTTTCTCTTTCAGCGAACGGTGGGGACCGGTCTGCCGTCCCGCTCGACGGCGGTCAGGTGTTCCCCCTCGTACGTCAGTTTCAACGAAAAGAACAGAACGTCTTCCCGCTGCAGAAGGTCCAGAAAGATGCGGTCCCCCTCCCACATCGGCAGCGACGGGAGGTCTTTTTTCGGGACCCACTCCAGCAGCCCTTCGTCGCAGTCCGTCAAAGCGCCCTCCCAAGCGGTCACGGTAAACAGGTGCATGTATTCCGTATCGGCCATGTCCGATACGAACGTCACGAGTCCGCGGTAGGACCACTCCAGGACGCGGAGCCCCGTCTCCTCCAGGATCTCCCGTTTCATGCAGTCCTCCGGGGATTCCCGGTCTTCGAACTTTCCGCCGACACCGATCCACTTGTCGTGGTTGATGTCGTTTTTCTTTTTGACGCGGTGAAGCATCAGATAGCGATCGCCGCGCTCCAGATAGCATAACGTGGATTGGATCATTGCGATTTCCTTTCCAGCCACCCGACGGACAGACCCGGCAGGTCGGTCTCGGCCTCTCCGTTCCGGACGGTCACGGTCAGTCCCGGGATGCCGGACACCGGATAAACGCCGTCCGGGAAATCCGTGCGGATCAGCGTGTGCGCCGCGGATTCGCCCGCGTTCGCCAGCAGCAGGTACCGGTTCCCGGTCTCCTTTTCCAGCCATTGCGCACCCTGTACCGCGGGATAGTCCACCATCTTGAAGAAGGCGTGCGGGCAGGTGTCCGAATGCAGCCGCGGCGCGTCGTCCTCAAGCACCGGCGGCCGCAGCATCCTGCCGTGCCACAGCACGCGGTGAAGCGTGTTCCGGACGGATACGGCCTTCTTGTAGAAGTCGCGGTGAGGCAGTTTCCAGTAAGAGGCCGGCGACAGCCAGCCCATCTGCTCGCCGAAGAGCAGGGACTGAGCGGTGAAAATGTCCGCGTAGGACAGGTCTCCGTAGGCGATCCCGAACAGGTGGACCTTGTCGGAGTACAGAACGGGAAAGACGGGGACCTGACCGTTCCGGACCCACAGCCAGGACAGGTAGGCCGGGATGTGCCGCATGAACATTTCCGCGGTGCATTCCGTGGCCAGGATCCGGTCCGGGTGTTCTTCACGGATCTTCCGCAGCATCTCGTTGTAGGAGTCGCACCACCAGCTCCCGCCGCCCGCCGGATGGCCGTGCGAAGGGTCGGCACACAGCTGGGGCTTGGCCGCCGCGATCTGGTCCAGATACACGCCGTCAAACCCGACGTCG
>JAGACN010000152.1 GCA_017614095.1 Clostridia bacterium
TCATGGGTTTGAAGGAGACGTCGTCCAGTTCGGACAGCTGCTCCAGTACGAACTCCAGATATTCTTTACTCGATGCCATGTTTTCCTCCTGTTCCGAGCTCCAGCTGAGCGGTCACCAGATCGCCGCTTTCCTCATACCGGAAACCCATCGATTCATAGAGCCTCAAAGCCGGTCCGTTGTCTTCGTCCACGAACAGCAGCATCCCGTTCGGCTCGTTCTCTTCCAGCGCTCTGGCCAGCAGCTGCCGGCCGAGCCCTTTCCGGCGTGATCCCGGCTTCACGTACAGATCATAAGGCTCGTTCTCCTCAAATTTGATGGTGACGTCAATGTATCCGGCCAGTTCCCCTTCCTCCAGTGCGATGTACGTCCGGAACCGGTCCGTTGCCTCGATCACCCGGTTGCCGGTCCAGTACATGTCCTTTTCGTGCATGTCGATATAGGCTTCCCGGTATTCGGGCGGCAGCGTCCGGACGTTCGGCGTTTCCATGCGCTGGAAGGAATGCGTGAAGACCATTTTCTTCTGTATCGGAAGGAAAGATGCTCCCGCCTTCGCCAGCGCGTTCCGCAAAAACAGATCCGACGGCGGAAAGACAAAGTCCGCGTGGAAGCCCGGATAGGCGTCCGTCAGGCAGGCGATCAGTTCCGCCGCTGCCGGCTCGCAGGCCGAAAAACCCGTTTTGAGTTCGATATACCGGTCCTCCGGAAGGATGATGACGCGGTACAGCCCGGTGACGGCTTCACCGTCCGTAGCGGCAAACACGTCCTCGTCGTCCCGGAAAAGCGCCGTACGGAATCCGTCCGCGGCATCCTCTGAAATCGGCGGAAAGCCGTTTTGGTTTACGAAACGCTCCATCATCCGGTCAAGCGTCTCCGGTTCGATGATCCGAATCATTTTGAAAATTCCCCTTGTCTTTTTTCCCTGTTCGTCAATCCGAACAGTTCTTCGATGACGTCCGCCGTCTGTTCTTCCGTCCGGGACTCGTCGCGCAGCAGGACCGGGAACCCGGCATGCAGGAAACAGGCATACCGTTCTTTCGAATTGATCCGCTGCAAACAGCTCCGGAAATTCTCCAGCGCGCGATCCGGATCCGGTTCGTCCAGGATCAGCCGGTAGAGGAACTGCTTTTCCCGGTCCGGCCGGTCGAAGAACCGCCTGACCGACAACTCCGGATCTGCCAGCATCACGAGGACGTGACCCGGTTCCGCGACGGTCTTCAGCGTATCCAAGGAAATGTTCGTGTCCACGAATACGGGTCTCCGTTCGTTCCGCAGCCCTTCCAGGATGCGCAGTTCCAGGATCTCGCATTCGCGGGACACGCCGTCGACCCAGGCTTCGTATTCGTCCGGCGTCCTGCGGATGAAATCGTGCCAGTCCGTCAGATCCTCGCCGTAGAACAGGAACGGGAATTCGTTCCTGTCCAGTCCCGACAGCAGCCGATCGTGATAATTTTCTTCGCACAGGATGCCCTGATGCCTGTCCGCGAGCAGCTTGACGGCCGTGGATTTCCCGGCATAGGCGTTTCCCGTGATGAAATAAGCGTTCGGGAAGTTCATGATCCGGCCTTCGTACAGGCCATTGGGAGATCTCCCTCCCGGCGGTTGAAGCCGTCCACCACGTCTGCCGGTTTGACGGTCAATTCCGCCCAGGCAGGCAGAAATCCGCTCTTCAGCGCGTTCCGGACGGAGCGGAGGTTGGACCAGGCGGAGCAATAGAAAGGCACTTTGTCTCTTTTCAGGATTTCGGAAGCCAGTCTCGCCGTCAGCGCGGAGGCGATCCCCTGCCCGCGTTTGTCCGGGAGGACGTCCACGCCGATCTGCCACATCATTTCACAGTCCGCGGAGCAGCCGGCCAGTCCGACCAGTTTTCCGCCGTCGTAGGCGCCGACCGCCAGCCGGTCCAGTTCCCTGCGTTCGCTGCAGAGCGCGTTGCTCCATTCAGGACGGTAGAGTGAAGAAAACTCCGTTTGTCCGAGCAGCCGAACGTCGTACGCGCACGGATTGTCCGGTATCCCGTTCTGATCCGGCAGAAAATATTCGGCCATGAAGCAGATCCTGTACCCCATCTGTTCGAGACGTTCGTTCAGCCAGTGCATGTGCGGTGTTTCCAGACATTCGTAAAAGGGATAGCGGGACAGATACTCCGAGACCAGTCCTTCGACGGCCGGCGTCACCGCCGCCGCGACATTGCTTCCGTAGGAGACCAGGTCGCACACGATCGGTTCCTTGTAGTATTTCCTTGCGTTCTTCCCCAGACGCAGGGGGAAAACCGCGTTTTCGCTCTTCGTGAAGTCCTCCGGCCTGCATCCGAGGTCTTCCGCGGACTGCTCCAGTGCAATCCGCAGGATCTCCGAATCGATCATGACAGGACTCCTTTCTCCTTCAGCCACCGGACGGACCGGGTCAATGCCGGAACCGTTTTCGTTTCCAGCACACACCGGGCATGTCGGCTTTCCGCGTATGCCAGACGGCTTTGCAGATCGATCTCCCCGTCGCCCAGCGCGAGATGGTTTTTCGGCGGGTTTTCTGTCCCGTCGTGGATATGGAAATGGATCAGTTTCTCCCGCCGTTCCAGAAGGAACGGGACGTCGGCTTCGCTGGTCGCTTTCGAATGCCCGATATCCCAGGTCAACCCGAAAACCGGGCTTTCCAGCAAGTCGTCGATCACGGCCTTTTCATAAGACTTGAAGCCGTCCGTGTTTTCCACGCATATGCGGACGTCCGCGCCGCCGATCCATTCTTCGCACAGCGACCGGAACCGCGCAAACGCTTCCCGGTAGGACTCGAACTCCCGTTCGTACAGCCATTCCTTCCGGTCCGGCAGCGTGACGTAGATGCCGTGGTGCATATGCATGTTCACGGTCATCGGCTGCGAATTGTCGCCAAACCTGTCGCGCAGCGGCAGCAGCTTCTTCGCGACGGCGATCGACCTGTGGACAGTTTGCAGATAGGCGTCGGCGACCAGCGGATTGAAGTCTGCGACGTTGAGGTTTTCCTCCAGATGCACGGTCAGGTAGATGCTTTCCCGTTCGGCAGCAGACAGAAAGAAGTCCGTGTTCTCCAGCTTTTCCAACCGGTATTCCGGAAAATTCATATTCAGTTCGACGAACCGGAGCCCCAGGCTTGCGCACAGGGCGGTGTTCTCTTCGAAGGACCGGTTCTCGATCAGGGTAGGCATTCCGAACTGCATGCGCGTTCTCCTTTTCCGGACGCTCCCCGCATCCTTCCGTATTATATACTATTCACATATTATTTACAATGGTTCTTTTGTTTTCTCTTGTTTTCACATTGATTTTGTGATATATTGGATACGGCAGGAAGGACAGATGCCGGCCGAATCAGGAGGATGTACATGAGCACGACCGTACCGGAAACCGATCCGGTCTTTGCCGCGGAAGCAGTCCCGGACAGCGCCGGGCAGGAACCTGAGGAAGAGACCGTACAAGAACAGACAGAACCGAAAAAAGGAAAAAAGAAGAAAGAAAAAAAGCCCTTCAAAGTCACCCTGCGGGAACGCGGATTCCTGAAACCGGGCTTTCTGGCCTGCCTTTTCCTGTTCGTCTTTTCCGTTCTGCTTTACGTTGCCTGCCGTTTTCTGCCCGATCTGGCGGAATTCTGGACGCGCTACCCGTCGCAGGGCATCCGTTTCGTCCTGGCGAAAATGACGGGATGGATCCCCTTCTCCTTGATGGAATTCCTGATCTACGCGCTGCCGTTATTCATTCTCGCCTTCTTCGTTTTCTCCGGACGCTCCTTGAAAAAGAAGGACACGACCGAGAACTTCCACAAATGGCTGAACCCGCTCATCTGCACCCTGCTGGTCATCGCCTCCCTGTTCTGCACCGCGTTCGGCCCCTGCTATTTCCGCCGTTCGCTTTCGGAGAACCTGTCGCTCGTCAACGCCAAGGTCTCGGGCGAGCAGCTGGACCGCACGGCGCGGGCGGTATCGGCCGAACTGGAGGCTGCCCTGCCCGAAGTCCGGTTCCTCGCTGACGGTTCGTCCGTCCAGCCATACGGCTACGACGAACTCGTGGAAAAAATCAACGACGCGTACGAAACGTTCGCAAGCGATCCGGGCCACGCCTTCCTGTCCACCTTCCGGTCCAGCCCGAAGCGGCTGTTCTGCTCGCCGGTCTTCACCTATACGCACATCTCCGGCGTCTATACCTTCGTCACGGGCGAGGCAAACATCAATACGAACTATCCGGATTTCGTCCGTCCCTTCACCATCGCGCATGAGATGGCCCATCAGCGGGGCGTCGCGAAAGAGGAGGAAGCCAATTTCGTCGCCTATCTGGTCTGCCTGTCCAGCGACGATCCCTATGTCCGGTATTCCGCCTGCACCACGATGCTCCAGTACCTGGGAGACGCCCTGTACAAGGCGGACAAAGACCGCTACCAGGAAGTCTACGGTTCCGTGCTGCCGGCTCAGTATTCCGGCGAGATGAAAGCCTACTCCCTTTTCTTCGATGCCTACCGGGACAGCACGGCCTCCAAAGTGACCAAGGCCGTCAACGACACCTATCTGAACTCCCAGGGCGAGAAAGCGGGGACCGCGAGTTACGGGCTGGTCGTCGACCTGGCCGTCGCCTATTACGAATCCCTTCCGGACTGATTTGTCCGTTCTTCATTCCGAACTTCACTTCAGGAGTAAATGCTATGAAAAGACACATTCTATCCATGTTGGCACTGCTGCTGTGCGCGCTTCTGGCGCTCACATCCTGCGACGTTCCTCTTCCGTCGGATTCTTCCGCCGAAGAGCCGGCTGAAAGCGGTTCTGCCGAATCGCTTGCGGATCCGTCCGGGTCTGAATCCTCCGCCGAGGAATCCGCTCAGGAGGTCATCATCGAATACGAGACCGTCGTCAGCGTCGGCAAATCCTATACGGTAACCAAAGAAGCGGACAGCAAGTATCCGGACGACGGACATACGAAGCTGACCGACGGCATCTACGCCGACTCCGTCAGTTATCAGGACGAACACTACGCCGGTTTCCAGGCGCAGGCCGCTTCCGTCCGCATCACGCTGGAAATGGAAGAGGACTACGGCCAGATCTACAAATTTGGAATCAGTTACCTGTCCTCCACGGAAGCGGGCCTCGGCCCGATCGGCGCCTGCCGTGTCTTCTACTCGCTGGACGGCGAAAAATGGACGCGCACCAATTTCTTCACCCGTCCCACCTATGAGGAAGGCACGCATCAGACGGCCTGGCTGTCGTTGGACAAACCGGTCAACGCCCGCTATGTCCGTTTTGACATCAAGGGCGAAAGCGGATGGCTGTTCTTGGACGAACTGATCGTCATCGCGAACCGGAAAGGCGGTTCCGCCGCTTCCTCCGGCTATCTGACCAACCTTGCCGCCGCCTATGAGTCCGGACGGCCGAAAGCGGGCGATTTCGTCTCCGGAACCGGAAGCGCGGACCGCGACACCTACGCGCCCTATCAGGTCACGAACGGAGCGCGGTATACGGCCTCCTACGAGAGCTCCGAAAAATATCCGGACAGCGACGATCTGCTGACGGATGGTGAAGATACCGGACGCGCGCTTGCGCGGGGAACCTACGCCGGATACGAAGGCGGCGAAGCGCTGAACATCGACGTGTTCTTAAACGACCCGTTCGACGGCATCTGCGACTTCGAACTGGCCATGTACCAGATCTCCGGTTTGAAGTACAATCTCCCCTATTACGTGGATTTCTATATTTCCGACGACGGTAAGACCTACAACAAGGTCGGCCGCGTGTTCGCCCCGAGCGATACGGCCGTCACCAACTTCTCCTTCCAGCTGCATCTGGATCAGACCTACAGCGCGCTTTGGATCCGCTACGCGCTTCCGAAATCCGAATCCAAAATGTACCTGATTGAGGAAGCCTATGCCGCGTCCTATATGCCGGACCCGAACATGAAACTTTATCCGGCCGTATCCGTCGATACCTGCGAGGAACCGGAAAACTGGCCCGAGCAGAACAGGAAGGAAGCCAATCTGGCGCTGGGACTGCCCTACCAGATCGAATCCTCGGAAGTGCTCTACTATGCGGACGAAAAGGACCACAACACCCAGCCGGACGCCGGCGTGCTGACCGACGGAAAGTACTCGCCCAATACCGTTTACGACAACGGCTACTGGAACCGGACCCGCCGCGGCGAATCCCGGACCGTCTATTTCGACTTCGGCTACGCCAGCACCGTCACCCGCGTGTCGTCCAGCTGGCTGAACTATCCTTCCTATGCCATCCGCGTTCCAACCTACTACACCGTTTTCGTCTCTCTGAACGGACGGCAATGGTATGACGTCGGAACGGTGAATCTGGCCTCTTCGGAAGACGCCGGTTCGAAAAAAGCGGAGTTGAAGCTCAAGACGCCGGTCGTCGCCCGCTACGTCAAGATCACCTTCCCGGTCAA
>JAGACN010000153.1 GCA_017614095.1 Clostridia bacterium
CAGCCGCGATCATCAGCGCGGCAAGCGCCAGCACCAGGAATGCTTTGCTTGTTTGTCTCATCGCCTTTCTCCTTTTCACCATATCAGAAACTGTAGAGCGCGCGAGCCGGTACGGACGGACCTTTGGTCCCTTCCGAAGCGGCCCAGGTCAGATCCTGGCCGTCGATATACTGCAGAACGATGCCGATGGCCGTTCCGTCCTCATGCTGCGGCGGCCGGATGCCCAGTGCCGTCCAGGGCATCTTGATAAGGAAGGATCCGTTGTCTTCCGTGAACGTGAATTTCGTCAGATCGGTCTTGTTCGATCCGGCCTCTCCGCCCTTCACCCAGCCGGACGGGGTCCGGTGCAGGTAGAAGCGGATGCCGTACTCGGTATTCAGCACCGTCGTCGAATCCTGTCCGTTCGGCATCATCCAGATCTGGAGCAGGTCGTCCTCGCCGGACCACCATACGCCTTTCTGGTAATTGGCCGTCTGGTCTCCCGTTTCGACCGCGACGTAGAAAGCTTCCTCGTCGAACGAATAAGCAAACTTCGGCGTGGCGGATCCGTTCTTGGCCACGAAGTCCTGCCAGTTGTCCGGTTCCGATCCTTCCGTTATGATGCCGGGATTCCGGGGTTCCGGCTGCTGGATGCCGGGTTCTCCCGCTGCACCGGCGCCCGGTTCGGACGTGTCGTCCACGCTGACTTCATGTCCGTCCTCGCTGCTGGTCTCCACCTTGCGGGCATGCTCGCCCATCCAGTCCAGCAGCGCGAACGACGCGTAGTATTTCGCGTACGCGCGCGTCTGCCGCATCAGGTAAAGAGACCGGAGATTGCCGTAGGAGGCGGACGGGAACAGGGTCATATAGTGCGGAATGTCGAAAACGATGACAGAGCCGGACAGTTTCGACTGGATGCCCAGCGAATGGACGGTCTCCTCCGCACGCTTGGCGGTATAGACCTGTTCGAACACTTCGGCGTCATGCCAGAATTCCGCGCCCGCGCGCCGGACGGCTTTCGCCCATTCGGCGCAGTACCGTTCGTATTCGTCGTAAACGGAAGCGCTGACCGTCAGCGTATCCGTGCGGCCAAGGCAGTCCTGCGCGGATACGATATCCACGAGCGGACGTCCGCCGTTTTCGCCCCGGATGGCCCGGTACAGGTTGTCCGCGCCGGTGGTCGCGTTGCCGCTGCGCCAGATGGCCGGAGAAATCATGATGGTCGCTTTCGGATTCAGCTCGCGGATGCGGTCGGACTGCGGCTTATAGACCATCCGCGCGGCTTCCGGTCCGCCACGCATGTTCAACCAGTAGTCGCATTGCTCGTCGGCGAAATAGAACCCGGCGAAAGACGGATGGCTGCCGTAGCGTTCCTGGATATCCTCGATCGCGAGCACGCCGTCGGCGGCCACGGCCGCGTATGTTTTCTGTGTCTCCGCCATCGAGGGCGTCGAGAAGTCCGCCCCCTCGATGGTCCCCAGCCAGACTTTCATGCCGAGTTTGTCCGCCGCGTCCAGCATGGCGCCCGGCAGGTCCTCGCTTCCGTAGGTCGGCGTGTAGGTATATCCCGCATTCTTCAGCCGCTTGCCGTCGAAAATGACGGTCTTGGCCTTGTACGACGCCCCGTACTGCAGGACGACGTAGTCCATTCCGAGGTCTTTCATCCCCTTCAGTTCCAGATACCAGGAATAGGGGCTGTTGTTGGACGCGTTGTCGGTCGACGCTCCGGCGGTAGGCACCTGGAAGAACCCGCCGCGGACCAGCGGCAGCTGCGCCGCGGACGCGTAGGCGGCGCATTCGAACAGACGCGTCCCTTTTCCGGAGAAGCCGATGACGATGCGGTCGGCCTTCGACGCCGCGAAATACCAGTTGTGGTCCGTCTTGCTTCCGGCCTTGACGGCGTATTCCTGAATAGGCTCCAGCGCGTTTCCGTCTCCGTCCTTGAACGTCCAGCCGGTCGGCGAGCCGGTATAGGTGGCGGATACGGCGCAGAGGTCGTCGACTTTGCCGCCGAAGGTAATGACGACTTCGTTGTCCGCTTCCGACGTCATGTATTCCGTATAGGTGCGGTCGGTCAGCAGTTCCGCGTCCGTCCCGTTGAAGGTGCACTTCGCGTATGCCGCGATATTCGTATCGGACGGCTGGGCGGAACGGTTCAGGAAGGTATCGTTCGCCTGGACCGGACGGTCGCATCCGTATACGCGGATCTCGTCGGTCAGGAAGGTGTTCTCATACGTGAACAGCCGCACGTAACGCGCGTTCACGGTCTCCGGATGCGTCACGAAATACAGACGCGATGCGGTTCCGATGCCGCCGGAGAAGGTGCGGAGATAGGACTGGCCGAAATCCGTCCAGTTTTCGCCGTCTTCCGAGACGCGGACCGTGATGCGGTCCGGAGGCGTCGACTTCCGGTCGGGCGCCGCAAAATAGCCGAACAGCACGTCCGAGACGTTTTTGCTCCCGCCCAGGTCCAGCGTCAGTACGACGCCGCTCTTCCCGGTCACGGGATCCTTCTCGCCGCCCTGGAATCCGGCAACGGTCTCTTCACCGGCCTCTTCGACGCTCTTGCCGTCCGTCAGCCGGGTCCCGGCTTCGTCCGCGTAGCCGCGGATCGCCTTGGCGGACGAGGTATAGGTCGCGCCGAGCGACACCAGTTCGCGGCGGTATGCGCTCCGGCCGAATACCCGAATGCGTTTCAGCGTCAGTTCGCCGCTCTCCGGATACGGGATGACGAACTGGAGCGCCTTGACTTTCGTGGCCGGGATGTCCGACGATGCGTCGAACGCGCCCAGATAGAAACTGAAGTTGTATCCGTCGGTGGAATAATACACGTCGCAGACGGTCTCGATTCCGTCCAGCTTGAAGCCGGTCACTTCGGATACGAATCCGAGGTCCACGGACAGCGCGACGGCGTCGTTCTTCACCATGATCTCGCGGGCTTTGCTGCTCCAGTCGACGGTGTTCATGAGCAGTTCCGTCTCGCCGTTTAAAGGCTTCAACTGAACGTTGCCGCCTTTGCCGGTCAGCACGTTCAGATGGTCGTCTCCCTTGACTTCCGCTCCGTATTCAAAGAAATACGGGCAGCCTTCCGCCAGATCGCGGACTTCGCCGGGATCTTCCGACTCGGCGCCGGAGACCGGCAGCGACGATTCGACCGGATCCGGATCGTTGATCGTCTGGCATGCAGTAAACACGGTCATCACCCCCAAAAGGACGGCCAGCAGACAGACGGCCGGACGTCGGATCGTTTTTCGAACGGTTTCCTGTTCTTTTTTCATGGTTGTTCTCCTTTTTTCACCGCAGTCCCGTCAGCCGATAGGACGTCACGGCGTTTTCGAGGCCGTACAGGACGAGCACGCGGCCGCACCCGTACTGTTCGGCATATTTTGTCAGATTGGTCTCGTCCCCGCCGTCCGACAGATTGAGGACCAGCAGGTCGAAATGGCGCGCCAGGAAGGGGATCAGGCAGTTGGCGAACGAGTCTTTCGCGACCAGCAGCGTTTCGCGTCCGTTTGTCCCGTCGCCGCGGATCAGCAGCCGGTTGTGCGTGCCGTCCAGGAACACGCCGTATTTGTCCTTCCCGTCCAGATAGGAGCGGCTGTACAGGCCGCCGGGCAGTTCCTTCCCGGAGTCCAGGTCCGTGACCGCATAAGACGGTTCGCCTTCCTTCGCCGTCCAGATCTCCAGCTTGTCCGGTCCGACGAAGGGCAGTCCCGCGCGGGACCAGGCCGTCCCGTAAAAGTCCGCCACGGTCTCCACGGCAAAACTGCTTTCCGGAAGGATGTCGGCCCCCATGCCCCAGGACTCCATCAGCGCGCAATAGGCGGCATAGGCGCCGCGCGTGGTCCAGTGATGGTCCGTCCGGTACATGACGTATTCGCCCGCCTCGTACCGTTCCCGCAACAGCGGGATGATCCGCGGCGCGTTCAGGTCGTCGGGCAGCAGTCCGTAAAACGACGTTAACAGCTCCTCGCCGGCGGACGCGGGATAAGCCAGCGACGAAACGGCGACCTCCAGCGTGCGGGGGGCCAGCAGGAACGTGAAGGGGATCTCCTTTTCGCGGAAGGCGTCGTTCACGTTTTTCAGCGCTTCCGCCTCCCGTTCGAGCAGCGCGCGGGACACGCCGTCCGTCTGCTCCACATAGCCGCTCGAACCGGCGCACGCGTCGAACAGATAGGCGCCGAGCTGCTCGTCCGCGCCCAGCAGGACCCCGTTGTTCTCGTTGCGTCCGAGCAGGATCCCGCTCAGTCCCTTCAGGGCGACCCACTTGTCGCGCATCGGGAACTGGTCCGCGAAATAGGCGTTCATCTCATCGGCGAAGGTGCCGTCCGTCCACCGCTCCAGATCCCATTCCGGGAAGGTCTGCAGGGTCCTGTTCTCCGTTTCGGACACCGTCCGGTCGGGCAGGATGACGAACGCGGCCGCGAACGCGAGCAGGAATACGGCAAACAGGATCACGGTCGCCAGAGCGGTCCCTTTCCCCATTTTCTTCATTTCGGGTTCCATATGTAGCCCCCTTCAAAACCGGAAATACAGGAACGGGCTGAACGTCGCGTTCACCATATAGGCCGTGGACAGCGCCAACGTCGACAATGCGCCGGCGGGCGCGAGCAGTTTGGAAAGGAACGGCCCGCTCCGGATCCGGTTCCAGAGCCGGCCCGGAACCGCCGTGGCGCCCAGACAGCAGAGGATGATCAGCGTCAGATAGCGCATCGCTTCGAGCAGATTTGCCGGAAGCGCGAACGACCGGACGCCGATGCCGACCAGACCGCCGATCACGGCAAGTCCCTCGGCAGGGGTCTCATACGCGAAGATCAGCCATCCGATGCCGACGAACAGCAGCGCGTACAGATGGC
>JAGACN010000154.1 GCA_017614095.1 Clostridia bacterium
CGCGATGGCGGGCGGCGGCATCCGGAAGCTTTTGGCCAGCCGGAAGCAGGGCAGGGCCAGATCGCCCATCTTTGCGTCCGCGGGCTTCTCGAACAGATTTGCCGCTTCGGATTCGGACATCTCGATCCCCCTGTCCGCCAGAAAGCCGGAAAGCAGCCCGCCCAGATACGCTTTTTGATCTCTCATATGACGTCTCCAATCGATTGAAAAATGATTCTATGGAATCATCCAATATTTACTGTTCGATTGTAGCAGAAAAATCCGTCCCTGTCAACTGAAAATTGCATGCTTGGCGCACGTTGACGCACCCGTCAACGGCCCCGTCAACGGCCCCGTCCGCACAGCGCCCATCCCCCGCCGTTTTTTGTCTTTTCCCTTGCATTACCCGTCCGCCTGTGGTAAGATAACGGTGAAAACGAACTGGGTCTTCCGACCCGGAAAAGGAGCTCCGCCATGTTTCGAATCGGTACCGTAAACATCGACACTTCGCACGCACCCGCATTCGCGGACCTGTTCCGCAAAGGGGATACCGCCCGCTATACGTCCGTCTACAACGACGGCTTCCGCACGGACGACGAGGTCCGCGCATTCATGGAAAAATACGGACTGGAGGCACGCTACGATTCGCTGGACGAGATGGCGAAAAACGTCGATCTGGCGTTCATCCAGAGCTGCAACTGGGACCGGCACATCGAAATGGCGATGCCATTCATCCGCGCGGGCGTGCCCGTCTTCATCGACAAGCCCATCGCGGGCAATCTGAAAGACTGCAAGACCCTGGAGCGTCTGTCGGACGAAGGCGCCGTCATTCTCGGCACGTCCGCCATGCGCTACACCTACGAACGCGACAGTTTCTTCGCCGTACCCGAAGAGCAGCACGGCCGCATCCTGCACGTTTCGACCATGGTCGGCGTAGACGAATTCAATTACGCCATTCACTCCGTCGAATCCATTCTCGGCTTTCTGAAAGGCGAAGAGGCCGTATCCTGCCGCCACATCGGAAGCGGACTGGTCGGCGACGTGCCCTGCGACAGCTTTTACGTCCGGTTCGCCGGCGGCGCGACGGCCTGCTACCACATCTGCCTGAAAGGCTGGCAGCCGTCCACCGTCCTGGTCATGACCGAAAAGACCAGCTTCGCCTACAAACTGGACGTCAACAAACTGTACGAAGCCATGCTCAGGCACGTCTGCGCCTGGCTGGAAAAGAAGCCGAACGACCTGGTCCCCGTCCGGGATATGACGATGGCCGTCAAGATCATGCTGGCGGGCAAGAAATCCAAGGCAAACGGCGGTACCGAGGAACAGCTCGCCGATCTCACCGAATCCGACCCCTGCTTCGACGGATACGCGTTCGAACAGTTCTACGCGGAGCAGCAGCATCCGAAAAAGGAGAACAAATAAGATGCCGGCTCCCCGCTTCTCGCCGCGCGGCCGCACCGCTGCCGGGCTCCTGTGCCTGCTGCTCGTTCTGAGCATGCTCGCCGGCTGCGCCGTGACCGGCCCCGCGTCCGAATCGACTCTTTCCGGAGACGGTCCGTCTTCCTCCCCGTCCTCTTCCGAATCCGGGGGATCCGAATCGGAGAGCGAGCCTTCCGTCGACCCGGACGAATCCGCCGACCCCGGTCCGGAACCGGATTTCTGGGATCGGAACGGTCAGGCCCGCCTTCCGGAGACCTGGACCGTGCCGGACTACTGCACACCGCTGGAGGACGGATCCCCTCTCTACGACACCGGACTGCAGATGGCCGAAAACGGCGAGGCGATGAATCTGATCGGCCACTATCTGCATCTGATCAATACCGAATCCGGACAATACCGGCTGGTGGATCTGCTGACCGGTTCCGAAGTGCATTCCCTCCTGTTCGACCCGGAACGGCTCTACACGGCGGGAAAAGACGGCATCCTGTATTCGGCCTGCCTGTACTCGATGGAGGTCCGCGCCCTCCTTCCGGACGGTACCGTCCGGATCCTCCGGAGCGCGGATGACGTCGGGCCGGACACGCCGCCCGGCTATCCGATGGTATCCGAAGACGGACACTTCCTGCTCAGTTACGACGACGAAGCGCAGATCATCCGCATGGAAGACCTGGAAACGGGGACGACCGTTTCCTTCCCCTCGGCGAGCGGCATCTCCTCCATCGAGTATGCCGACCGCGAATCCGTCTGCGTGCTGTTGTGGGACGGCAGTCTGTCGCGCCTGTATCTGTCCGGGGAAACCGCACCGGCCGAGGAAGCCGAACGGAACGAACGCGCCGACTATTCGAGCGGGGTCCGCCTCTATACCCGGTACGGTTTCGACGAAACGATGTTTCTCTTCCGGGCGATTCCGGGCAGCGACGGTTTTGTTTCGGCCGTCGTTCCGGAGCCGAACGCGTCGCACCGGACGCTTTCCTGCGGGATCCTCGGCATGGCCACGGAGAGAGCGGACAAACCGTTCCTGTTTGCCGACCTGCGCGCCGGGGTCTGTCTGGAGACCTGCACGCTTCCGGATCTGCGGTATGTCAACTCGCTCGCGGTCTCCGAAGAGGGGTTCGCGCTCGTCAGCGCCAACGTCGGGGAAAGTTCCCTCTCGATCTTCCTGTACGACCTGACCGGCGCGGATCCGTCCGAACCGCTGCTGACGGAAGAACGGACGGCGGAAGAGATGCAGTCGGGAACCGGAGAGATCCTTGAAAAGTTCCGGGCGGACGGCATCGAAGTCTTCTACGGATCCGAAGGGAACGACTTTCTGCTCGGCGATTACGTCGCCGAGGTCCTCAAGAATCCCGACCTGGTCTACATCAACATTCAGATGCTGA
>JAGACN010000155.1 GCA_017614095.1 Clostridia bacterium
CAGAAAGAAGATAAGGAGCGACCTATGCCTTCCTATTTCGTACGCGTCTGTCTGAGCTATTCGTTTGCTCAGGAAATGAACGAGCGGGACATCTTTCCCGTATCCGTTCTGGAACAGAACCTGCCCGCGGCTTTTCAGACCAAGCGCCTGTTTCACCGGTACACCTTCGGACTGCTTCAGATGGAAGCCGAGAACCCGAAGGCCATCCGGGAAACGGTCAAGACCGTCTGGTCGGACCTGTATCCGAACCATCCGGACGCCGTCCGTCTGATGATTGCCCCCTCTTCGGAGGACGATATCGGCAAACTGATGCGGTCCGTGTATACCGCCTACTACGGGGCGGAGCCCTATCTCGAGATGCTGACGGAGATCGCGGAGATGATCCCGCTGTTAAAGGAGCGCGACGCGATGAAGGCCATCTCGACGCGCAGCTATCTGTTCGCCATCGATCCCGGCTGCGGCTTTACGACGCTGCTGTCCTCATTCGGAGACTTTCTCCGCAGGATGGGCGTGTTCGGCGAGGAGGGCGAACAGCGGTCCAAATACATCGAGTACGTGCTGGGCAAGGAATCGGGCGGCGGGTGCATCGACGCGGACGATCTGGTCGGCGAACTGAAATCCGCCGAGGAGATCACGCTGAACGTGGTCGGCATGGACATTTCGTACTACCTGGAAGGGCAGAAGCTGGACGAGCTGAGACAGTTTGTCCGCCGGCTGCGCGATTTGGCCATGACGTACATCTTCGTTTTCCGCATTCCCTATCTGGAAACGAAGGCGATGAAGGATCTCGAGTCGGTACTGGCGGACCAATTGGTCTTGCGAACGGTGGCCATCCCGCCGCTGCACAACCACGTGCTGCGCGAATTCTTCTGGGACGCGCTGAGCCGGTACGGCTACGCGATGGACGACGCGCTGGTGGAGACCTTTTACCGGAAACTGAACGAGGAACGGACGGACGGCCGATTCTACGGCTTCCGCACGGTGGACAAGATCGCGCGCGAAATCGTCTTGTGGAAAGCGCGGCACGACGCGGAGTCGGACGCGTGCGGCATCGAGGTCCAGAAGGACCGGATCGTGCCGGACGACCTGGCGAACTACGTGAAGGATCCGTCCGCCAAGAAGACCGGGTACGACGAACTGTCCGAACTGATCGGCATGGAGACCATTCGCGACCGCATCCGCGAGATCGTGTCCCAGGTCAAGATCTCCATGCAGAACGAACGGCTGGATCGCCCCTGCATCCATATGCGCTTCGTCGGCGCGCCGGGCACCGGTAAGACGACGGTCGCGCGCATCATCGGCAAGATCTTCCAGGAGGAGGGAATCCTGCGGAAGGGCGCCTTCCTGGAATACTCCGCGCGGAACCTGTGCGCGGAATACGTCGGCCAGACGGCAGTCAAGACGGCGGCCATCTGCCGCGACGCCTACGGGTCGGTCCTGTTCATCGACGAGGCGTACGCCCTGTACGAGAACACCCATCAGTCGAACGACTACGGCAAGGAGGCGCTGACCACCCTCATCTCGGAAATGGAGAACCACCGCGACGACATGATGGTCATCATGGCCGGCTATACGGACGACATGGAGACGCTGATGGAAGGGAACGCCGGTCTGCGCAGCCGCATGCCGTACGTGATCTCCTTCCCGAACTACACCCGCGACCAGCTGCACGCCATCTTCATGAGCATGGTGTCCAGACATTTCGACTACACCCCGGAACTGGAAGCGGAGTCCAGGACGTATTTCAACGACCTGTCGGATTCCTTCGTCCAGTCGCGCGAATTCTCCAACGCCCGGTTCGTCCGGAACCTTTACGAACGGACCTGGTCCAAGGGCGCTTTGCGCGCGTCCATGGCCGGCCTGTCCCAGATCGCGCTGACGAAAGAGGATTTCATCGCCGCCAGCAGCGAGAAGGAATTCCGCGAAAAGCTCAAACAGACCATCAAGGTCGGCTTCTGACCGACCCCTTGAAAACAGAACGCGCCGCTGTCCGGTCCGGACAGCGGCGTTCGTATTTTCGGGCGTTTTGCAGAGGGTTATCCGTTTTTTTGTTTCTCCTCGATCCGGTCGAAGATCTCCGCGCGCGACTTCGTACGGACGAAGTTGATGATGAAAAAGATCGCGGCAACTTCGTTGAACAGGACGCAGAAGACGATCATGCCGACCGCCGTGCAGCGCTTGCGCGCGACGGCAACGTCGGTATAGACGGCGGAGAGGTAGTAGCCTGCTTTCGGGGCCATCTTCAGACTGATGATCGCGCTGGGCAGCAGGACGAGCAGTCCGACGCACAGCCAGAAGACGGCCGCCGCGCCGAAGACGACGAAGGTGCCGGCGCTGGTCTGCGGACTGTCGTACGTACGGCCGAGAACAAAACCCATGAGCGCAAGAAAGAAACCGCTCGAGATGAGGAAGATGGACGCGATCAGCGCAACGATCCCGCCGATCTTCCAGGCGATCCGTTCGCCGCGCAAAAGACCGGTCATTTGCTGCAGGGCGGCCGTTTCCTCTTCCGTATAGGCAGGCCCGTTGTCCTGCATGGCGCCGCACTGCGGGCAGGTGACGGCAAGATCGTCGATGACCATGCCGCAAGCTTTACATACTTTCATTTCGTAGTACCTTCTTTCTGTGGATTTTTCGCCGGATGGCCCGGATCAGCAGCGCGATCAGGAAGGCGATCAGGATGCCGGCCAGCGCGCCGCAGAGATCCAAAAGGACGTCCGACCATTGCGGGCCCCGCCCTTCGGAGCTGAGCTGGATGGCTTCGTCGGATAACGCGGTCAGGAAGCAAAGGAGCGGGCAGAGGAGATAGAGGAGCTTTTTCTTTCCGGCCGGCCGGAAGAACCAGACGGTCAGCAGCGTCAAAACGCCGAGTCCGAAGAATTCCGTGAAGTGCGCGGTCTTCCGGACGTAGTGGGAAATGTTTTCGTAGGTGGGCGGCACGTTGACGGCAGGCAGTATTTCCTCGTAGACGGGTTTGACCACTTCCACCACCTGCGCGCTCTGTTCGCCGGATTCTTCGGCGTCCTTCATGGAGTTGGAGAAGATCCAGATCTGCAAAGCGAGCGTCAGGACAAGGAAGACGATCGGGAGGATCAGACGTTTGCGGGACCGTTTCATGTCGCGTCACCGTGCAGCAGCTCCGCAGCCGCTTTCCGGACGGCGTCCGTGATCTGCAGACCGCCCATGATGCGGGACAGTTCGCTTATTCGGCCGGGCTCGTCCAGCAGTTCGACGGCCGTTTCCGTCCGTCCGCCGACGTCCGCTTTCGAAATGCGGTAATGGTTCTCGGCGCGGGCGGCCAGCTGCGCGGCGTGCGTGACGCAGATCACCTGCGAGCCGGTCTCTTCCGCGACGCGGGCCATCATGCGCCCGATCTTTTCGTTCGTTTTGCCGGAGATGCCGGCGTCGATCTCGTCGAAGATCATCGTCGGGGTCTGTTCGGCGTCCGCCAGCGCGAACTGCAGGCAGAGCATCATCCGGGACAGCTCGCCGCCGGAAGCGATCTTTCCGATCGGCTTGGGCTCCTCGCCGGCGTTGGCGCTGACCGCGAAGGAAACGAGGTCCGCGCCGTCCGGTCCGAACGTCCCGTTCCCGTCCCCGGCCGGCAGGACCGTGATGAGGAAACGGACATTCGGCATGTCCAGCTCCGTCAATGCCTGCCGGACGGATGTCGACAGGGTCTCGGCCGCTTTCTTTCGGGTGGCGGACAGTTCTTCCGCGGTGGAGAGCAGTTCTTTCTGTTTCTCTGTTAGCTTTTCCCGGATCTCTTCCAGGTCGTCTTCCGTCCGTCCGAGTTTGTCGAGATCCTCTTTGAGGGAAGCCGCTTTGGCGGCCAGTCCCGCTTCGTCCGTTTTGTATTTGCGTTCCAGTGAGGAAAGCAGATCCAGCCGGTCTTCCACCTTCTGCAGACGCGCGGCCGGGTTTTCGCCCGGCTCGGCGTACTGCTCCAGCGTTTCCGCAATATCCGTCAGTTCCGCTTTGACGTTGTCCAGCCGTTCCAGCAGTTCGTCGCCGTCGGGCAGCACGTCCGCAAGCCTGCGCAGCGCGTTCGAGGCGGTCCGGACGTCGGAAACGGCGGACCGATCGGACCGGTAGAGCGCCTGGTAGGCGGTACCGGCCTGCTCGGCGATGCGTTCGCGGTTGGCCAGCAGCGCGTGTTCGGCGGTCAGTTCCGCCTCTTCGCCGACGCGGATCCTGGCCTGTTCCAGTTCGTTCGCCTGGTAGGCCAGCAGGTCCCGCTTTTCCTCCAGCGCGTCCGCTTCCTTTTTCCGGTCCTCCAGTTCTTTCCGGAGGGCTCTCGCTTCGCCGTAGACGGCGCGGTAGCGGGCCTTCTGTTCGCCGTTCTTCGCGTAGGCGTCCAACAGTTCGCGCTGCCGCTCTTCGGTCGACAGCCCGATCGTGTCCTGCTGGCCGTGGATGTGGATGAGCAGGGGAGCGATCTCCCGCAGTTTGGACAGCGGAACGGCGCGTCCGTTTATTTTGACGGTCCCGCGCCCGTCCGCGAACAGACGGCGCTGGATGAACAGGTTCCCGTCTTCGTCCGGAGAAACGTCCGCTTCCGTCAGTTTGTCCCGGAGGATGCCTTCCGGCACGTAGAAGAGGCCTTCCGTCAGCGCGGAGTCCTCACCGGACCGGATCCGTTCCCGTTCGCCGCGGCTGCCGCACAGCAGACCGATGGCGTCGATCAGGATGCTCTTGCCCGCGCCGGTCTCGCCCGTGAACGCGGAAAAGCCGCCGTTCAGGTCCAGATCCAGCAGACGGATCAGAGCGATGTTTTCAATATGCAGTGACACCAGCACGGGGAAAGCCTCCTTCCATAGAATATTGTATACGATCGGCCGCTAGGACAGCTTGCGCAGCAGCACTTCGTAGAAATTGGCGTTTTTCAGTTTGACCAGCCGCAGGCAGGAGGGCGACCGGGATACGGTCAGCCTGCCGCCTTCGGGCAGGGTGGAGACCACTTTGCCGTCGCAGGTCACGGCGGCGGAGCCCTCCGCGGCGATCTCCAGAACGGATTCCGGGGAGAAGACCATCGGATGGACGGAGGACAGCGTGAACGCGGCCAGCGGACAGAGCACCAGCGCGTTCAGTTTGGGGTCGATGATGGGGCCGCCGGCGGACAGGTTGTAGGCCGACGAGCCGGTCGGGGTGGACAGGATCATGCCGTCCGCCCGGTAGCTGCTCACTTCGTGGCCGTCGCAATAGAGTTTCAGTTTCAGGATCTTCCCGGCCTGCTCCCGGCAGATGACCGTCTCGTTCAGCGCAAGGAAGGGGCCGGTCACGGCTCCGCTTACGTCCTTGACGGACACGTCCAGCAGCATCCGGTTTTCGACGGGCGCTTCGGACAGGCCGTCCAGCAGCTGCAGTTCGCCGGTCTCCAGTTCGGTCATGTATCCGACGTTGCCGAAATTGATGCCCAATAGCGGAATCGGTTCGCCCTGTCCGTTCGGGTGGGCGCACGCCAGGTGCGCGGCGCGCAGCATAGTGCCGTCGCCGCCCAGCACGACCGCGAGGTCGTTTTTCGCGAAGGCCGTTTCCGGCGCGCAGAAGGGAAGGCCGTCGCTCTCATAGGCTTTGTCCGTCACGCAGACGGTCCAGCCGAGCGTACGCAGTTTGTCCGTCACCGCGCGGAGCGGTTCCGCGGGCAGCGTTTTGCGTGTATTCGGATACAGGCATACGGTATGGGTTTGGATCCGCATGAGTCAGTTCTCCTTCCGAAAGAGCGCGAGGTATTCCCGGTTCCCGTCGCCGCCGAGGATGGGGGAATCCATCCATTGCATCAGCCGGAGTCCTTCTCCGGCAGCTGCGGCCTGCAGTCTGTCCAGGATCTTTTTGAACTTTTTGCCGTCCGGGTCGCGCACGATGCCGTTCTTTCCGACCAGTTCCGGGCCGGCTTCGAATTGCGGCTTGATCAGGGTGATCAAGCGTCCGCCCTGCGGCAAAAGGGAGGACAACGCGGGATAGATCAGGGATTGCGAGATGAAGGACACGTCCATGACGGCCATGTCCGGCAGGAGCGGGAACAGGTCCTTCGTCATATAGCGGGCGTTGGTCTGCTCTATGCTGACCACGCGCGGGTCGGACCGGAGCGACGGATCCAGCTGTCCCTTCCCGACGTCGACCGCATAGACGGTCTTCGCGCCGCGCCGGAGCAGGCAGTCGGTGAACCCGCCGGTCGACGCGCCGACGTCCAATACCGTTTTGCCGGCGGGCGAGACGGAAAAGCCGTCCAGCGCGGCAGCCAGTTTCAGACCGGCCCGGGAGACGTAGGCGTCCGGTTCGGGATCGACGTCCAGAACGTCCGATGCGGACACGGGAAACGCGTTTTTGGTGACCGTCTGTCCGTTGACGCGGACGCGGCCTTCGGAAATGGCATCGACGGCTTTCGCGCGGCTGGGGAACAGCCCGCGCTCCGTCAGTTCGCGGTCAAGTCTCATCGGCATTTATCCACGTCTGGATCTCGGATGCGATCTGGTCGGGCTGGAACCCGCACAGCCGGAAGAGGTCTTCGTTGCTTCCGTGCGGGAGGAACCGGTCCTCCACGGCGCGGATGCGGAACTGCTGGCCGGCGGCCAGCCCGTTCTCGGCGAGCGACGAGAAGAGATGTTCGCCGACGCCGCCTTCCCGCATGCCCTCTTCGAGGAAATACAGATAGGGGATGTCCCGCGCGAGCACGCGGATCTTCTCGGGATTGAGCGGTTTGATCTTGACCAGTTTGATGATGCGGACGGAGATGCCCGCTTTATACAGCTCGTCCGCCGCCAGCAGCGCTTTTTCGGTGATGATGCCGTAGGTCATCAAAGCGACGGAGGGATTGCGTCCGAAGTCTAAGACGCGCGGCCCGCCGATGACGCGGAAAACGTCGCGGCGGTATTCTTTTTCGCCGCCTTTGGGATAGCGCACGACGGACGGTCCGTCCAGAGTCAGCGCCTCGCGCAGACAGCCGCGCAGTTCGTCGAAGGATTCCGGGGAATAGATGGTGAATCCGGGGAGCGCGTTGGCGAAGGAAACGTCGAAAATGCCGTGGTGGGTGACGCCGTCCGGCCCGACGAATCCGGCGCGGTCCAGGGCGAACACCACGGGCAGGTGCTGAATGGCGCAGTCGTGCAGCATCTGGTCGTAGCACCGCTGCGCGAACGTGGAGTAGACGGCGAACACGGGCCGCATCCCTTTGGCGGCCAGTCCGCACGCGAAGGTCGCCGCGTGTTCCTCCGCGATGCCGACGTCGAAGAAGCGGTCCGGGAACCGTTCCTGGAAGGGAATCAATCCGGTGCCGTCCGGCATGGCTGCCGTGATGGCGCAGATGCGCGGATCTTCTTCGGCCAGTTCGCACAGCAGATCGCCGAAGACGGAAGAGAAAGTGGGCTTGTCCGACGGACGGACGCCCTCCTCCAGGGAGAAGGGACCGACGCCGTGGTACAGGTCCGGGCGCTCTTCGGCAGGGGCGTAGCCCTTTCCTTTTTTCGTGCAGATGTGTACGACGGAGCATTTCCCGTCGTTTTTCGCTTCCGTCAGGATGGTCTCCAGCAGGCTTTCGTCGTTGCCGTCCAGCGGGCCGTAATAGGACAGGCCCAGATGCTCGAAGAAATTCTCGCGGACCAGGAGATGCTTGAATCCGCGCTTGATCCAGCTGCTGAACCGGACGAGTCCCTTGCCGATGAGCGGGATGCGAAGGAAGAACTGCTTGATCCTGTTCTTCATCCGGTAGTATTTCGCGGAGTTGCGGAAGCGGCTGAGATAGTTGTCCATCGCGCCGACGTTTTTGGCGATGGACATGTTGTTGTCGTTCAAAATGATGATGAGGTTGGCGCACGGGGCGCAGTTGTTCAGCGCTTCGAACGCCATGCCGCCGGTGAAGGCGCCGTCGCCCAGGACGGCAACGGTAATCGCGTCGGACCCGTTCAGCATGTTCGCGCGCGCGATGCCGACCGCGGCGGAAACGGAGGTGGAGCTGTGTCCGCATCCGAACGCGTCGCAATCCGATTCCTCCCGGTTCGGGAATCCGGACAGACCGCCGTAGGTCCGGAGCGTGGACAGGCGGTCCCGGCGGCCGGTCAGCATTTTATGTACGTAGGACTGGTGGCCGACGTCGAACAGGATGCTGTCTTCGGGGCAGGAAAACACGCGGTGAAGCGCGACGGTCAGTTCCACGGCGCCCAGGTTGGACGCGAGATGACCTCCGGTCGCCGAGACGGTCTCCAGCAGTTCTTGCCGGATCTCCTCGATGAGCGAAGGGATCTGCTCCGCCGGGATTTGTTTGATATCGTTCGGTTGTTGGATGGAATCGAGCAGCATGACGGCCTCGTTTCGGTTTTCTTCTTAAATATATATGTTTCGCTCCGCCCTATTTCCGGAACCCGGTCAGGACGCGCGCGACGGCAAGTACGATCTTTTCGGAGTTGTCCATCGCGATGTGTTTGCCGACCGCCTTGAGCCCGACGATCAGCGCGGCGATCAGGGAGGTCAGGCAGAGGGTCAGCCAGAAAGCGCCCCTGCCGATGACCAGCTGGGCGGCGATGACGGAACCCATCGCGCCGGAAACGACGCCGCAGATATCTCCGATGATGTCGTTGCAGAAGGAGGTCACCCTGGGGGAGTTGTTCACCAGCCAGACGGCCTTCTTCCCGGTCTTCAGACGGCGGGAGGCCATCGAATGGAAGGGGGAGGGGTCCGCGGTCGCGACGGCCAGTCCGATGATGTCGAACAGCACGCCGACCAGGATGAAGAAGACGAGCAGCAGGAATGAGAGAAAGACATTCTTCAGTTCGGCGATCTCACCGGTGCCGACGGAGATGACGGCCGTGATGAAGAAACTGAGCAGGAAGGCGAGGATGATCCAGCGGATCTTTTCTTTTTTGCGCTGCTGCGCTTTGTCCTTCCGGTGCGCGTTCTTTTTTGCAAACCCGTTTTCGGGCTGGTTTCCGTTGACGGATCGAGGAGGTTTTGACATACAATGTTCCTTAAAAAAATATAAATGATGGCGGTGCGAAACGTAAACTTTGCGGCATACGGTCAAGCAGGATTTCCCCGAAAAATACTTTCCGTTACCGGAAAAGCGGTTCCCCTTTCAATTCTTCGCCGGGACATCGCTGTTCCCGGGGCTTGATTGCCTTAACAGTCCGCACTGCAATCCGTTTCGCACCTAAACTTCTCAGCCTAGGAGATTTCCTCACTAACCTACAGCACCGCCTAGTCCTTTTTTGCAGATACAATTTCAGAGTTTTCGGCTCATCCGCTGCACCCACTCAAGGCAGGCTACACCATCCACAGCGTCGAATACACGCACCGCATGATGGGTTTAATCTTTAATCTGTCAGGATTTCGGTCTACCGGCCTCACAGAGAAAAGCCTCCCGGGCAGTTGGGTCGGATCCGTATGCCATTACGGGCGGCCCAAAAGCCCTTTCTCCCAGCATCCACCCCAGACTGGGCGTAAGAAGCAGACACAAGGAGTTTCATCGATTTGCCTTTTCATGCGTTTTTAGGCACATGTCCGGCGGCCTTCGGTTAACTAGGATACTGCGCCATCCTTTTTATACAGATGAAACCGGACGGTTTCAGTTCTGTCGGGATAAAATGAATTCGCAATACTGAACGAGCGCGGATTTCGGTTCGGAATCCGGGAATCCGTCCAGCAGCTTTTTCGCCTCCCGGCACAGGGAAGCGGCATAGTTTTTTGCCTCTTCCTCGCCGAGCAGGGCGGGGAAGGTGCTCTTTTCGGACGCCAGGTCCTTGCCCGGCGTTTTGCCGAGTTCCTCGGCGGTCGCGTGGAGATCCAGCAGATCGTCCGCAATCTGGAACGCCAGCCCGGTCAGACGGCCGAACCGCGACGCGGATCCCAGAAAAGCATCCGGGTCGTCCGGGCCGGATATACAGCCCAGCATGCAGGCCGCCGCGAACAGCGCGCCGGTCTTCCGGTCGACCAGTTGTTCCAATACGTCGCGCGGGATCACCTCATGCTCGGACTGCAGATCGATCTGCTGTCCGCCGCACATGCCTTCGTAGCCTGCCTGAGAGGACAGGATGCGTACGGCAAGCAGGTTGCGTTCCGGCGATACCCGGGGGTTGAGCGCCACCGTTTCGACCGCTTTCAGGGCGAGCGCGTCGCCGGCCAGCAGCGCCGTGGCGGAACCGTAGACCATATGGTTGGTCGGCTTTCCCCTGCGGATGGTGTCGTTGTCCATCTCCGGCAGATCGTCGTGGATCAAGGAGAAGGCATGCATCATTTCCAGTCCGGCCGCGTAATGCAGCGCGTCCGCGCGCTTTCCTCCGCACAGTTCGCAGAAGGTGAGCGTCAGAAACGCGCGCAGCCGTTTGCCGCCGGCCAGAAGGGAATAGCGCATGGATTCGTTCAGCAGGCGTGCGGGATCCCGCTCCGGCGGGAGCAGTTCCTCCAATGCCTTCGCCGTTTCTTGCGCGCAGGCGTCCAGCCGTTTACGCAGCAGTTCCGCGCTCATTCCTGAAAGTCCCGGAAGGCGATCTCGCCGTTCTTTTCCTCCACGACGCGGACTTTTGCTTCCGCGGCGGAGAGTTTGTCCGAACAGAATTTGATGAGTTCGTTGCCTTCGTCGTACAATTGCATCAGATGGTCCAGCGGGACGTTCCCGCTTTCCAGCTGACGCACGATCTTTTCCAGTTTTGCCAGCGCTTCCTCAAACGTCAGTTCCGCGTTTTCGGCCACTTCTTTTTTGGTCTCTTCCATGGGCGTTTCCTTTTCCGCTTTCAACGTTGGCCGGTCTGCCGGCCGCTTTGGTTCTTTTTACGGGAATACCGCCTGTCGCGCGGGATTCCAGTTTCTTCTTTTCTTCCGGCGTCAGATGCCGGTAGGCGCCCGGTTCCAGGTCGCCGACGGACAGGTCCGCGATCCGGATCCGCTTCAACTGCATGACGGACAGCCCGGTCTCTTCGCACATCCGGCGGATCTGGCGGTTCTTGCCTTCCGACAGGACGAATTTTACGCGGCTGACGTGCTCGTTGCGGTCCATCAGCGTCACGTCCACCGGCAGGATGGGTTCGCCTTCCAGCGACCGGATGGCGCGGAGATGGTCCAGCTGGTTGTTTTCGACGTATCCGCGCAAGAAGGCGACGTACGTCTTTTTGATCCCGCCCGACGGATGCATGATCCGGTTGGCGAATTCGCCGTCGTCGGTCATGAGCAGCAATCCTTCGCTGTCCTTGTCCAGCCGTCCGACGGGATAGAGGCGGCCGGGGACGTCCTTCACGAGGTCCGCGACCGTCTGCCGGCCCTGCTCGTCCTTCATTGTGGTGACGTAGCCGGCGGGCTTGTAGAGCATGAGATAGGTCTTCCGTCTGTTCGGCTTGCGGACTTCTTTTCCTTTGTAAGCGACTTTGTCTCTGTCCGGGTCGACCCGGTCGCCGAGGCCGGCTTTTTCGCCGTTGACGGTCACCCGTCCGGCTTCGATCTCTTTTTCCGCCGCCCTGCGGGACATCAGCCCGCAGTCGGACAGATATTTTTGCAGCTTTATATCCATATCGGTCATTCCGGCTTTCCGTTTTCAGCGCTTTCCGGTTCGTACATCCAGTCGTTCCAGGGGAAGTTCTTCCAGATGTTCGCGTGCAGCCGGTGCATTTCTTCCGTGATCAAAAGCGCGTAGCCGGCGATCAGCGCGAATCCGACGACCACGTATTTTGCTTTCTCCCACGCAAAGGGCGAGGCGCCGTCTCCGTCCGTTGACTTCATCTTTTTCACGCCGCCAAGCGCAACCAGCAGCC
>JAGACN010000021.1 GCA_017614095.1 Clostridia bacterium
CGTCCTGAATACCGTCTGGTTCGCAGTCATCCTGTGCGTTTTCTACGCCTTCTATACGCTGACGATGGTGACCTTCTACGCGACTTTTGCCGAAGTGGTCGACAATGAGAGCGACCGCGTGTTCCTTTCCAGCGTGAAGTCCGTCTGCGACGTTGTGTATTTCTGCATCGGCTTTGCGCTGATTCCTCTGTTCGTCAATCTCGGACCGAACATCCGGATCGTGGCGCTTCTCTTCCTGCCGCTCGCGTGTTCCATGTTCATCCCGCTCTTTCTCTTGAAGGAACAGCCGACGAACGATCCGGAGCACCAGACGGAAAAGGTGAAACCGGTCAATCTGTTCAAATCCATCGCGCACTGCGTGAAAAACAAGGACTTCCTCATCTGGATGCTGGTCCACGCCATCGTCTTCAATCTGGGCATGACGCTGTTCCTGTCCGGCATCAATGAATTCTTTTCAACGGTCGGCATGCCCATGACGCCCATCATGGCCTGCTCGTTCGGGCCGGTCCCGTTCACCATCATATTGTACAACAAAGTCGTCAAGAAAAAAGGTGTCGGGTTCGCGTACCGGTATATCCTCGTCACGTTCGCGTTCGCCATGCTGCTGATGGCTTCGGCCAATTATCTGCCCGAATCAGTCCGCGTATTTGTCGGCATCGCCGCAGCGCTCATCGCGTCCTTCTCCATCGGTGCTTTCTTCTCCGTCGGTTATACGGTCCCGGCGCACATTGCGGCGGAATCCAACGAGAAAACGGGCATTATGACGTCGTCGATGATCTTTGCGGTCCAGGGTCTGTTCGAAGGCGTTTCGGCGGGTGTCGCTTCGGGCATCGTACTGACGTTCATCAAGAGCCACGACGGCGCCGTCACGGAGACCGGAAGCTGGTTCGAGACCGTCCGTCTGGCCGGATTCATCCCCGTCTTTGTCGCCTTCTTCTGCCTGCTGGCCTGCATACTGTCCTGGCTAGTACCGAAAAACATCACGATGCTCGGAAAGGGAACCGAAGGGAAGAACGAATAGCAAACGAGTGTTTTTCCATTCATCGGGTGAGATCATGGACCGGAATCAGCAAATCGAACAGTTTCAGAATACCGGAAAAGTCGTCCGGCACAAGATGCAGCTTCTGAATGAGAGCGACGGATCGTTCGCTTCCATTTACCGCATCGCTTTTGAAAAACCGAATTTCGTCATGGCGGAGACCTCTTCTTCGTTCGGCGGCATCCGCCGGTATACCTACGGGGAAGCGGAAAACATTATCGGCCGGCTCGCTGCCGGTCTTTCCGCGCAGGGATACCGGGACCGGTATATTGCGCTGTACGGCGAGAATTCGCCCGAATGGCTGTTCCTGTTCTGGGCCGTTCTCCGCAGCGGGAACAAGCCGTTCATGGTCAATCTGCGCCAGCCGCTTCATTTCAACCAGTCCATGATCGATACGCTGGATTGCGCATGCATCGTGACGAACGGAAACTGCGAAGGCTACAGACAGCCGGTTTTGACGTACGATCGCCTGATGGAAGACGGCGCGTCTGCGGAAAACCTGCCGTTCGATTTGTTCGCCGACGAAATCGCCCTCTGTACGAGCGGAACGACGTTGCAGGAAAAGATCTGCTTTTATACCGGAAAGGAGTTCTCCGCGCTCGTCAAAACGACGGAGGAGATCATCCGGCGCAACAAGACCGTCAAACGGCCCTATCACGGGGGCGTTAAAATGCTGGTCGTCCTGCCGCTCTATCACATTTTCGGGCTCGAGGCGACCTATTTCTGGTTTTCGTTTTTCGGGGTTTCCTTCGTCTTTCCGGAGAACATGAATCCGGAGATCCTTTTGCGCACCATCCGCGAGCACGAGGTCACGCATATCCTTTGCGTGCCCGTCTTGTGGCATACGGTCGAAAAACTGGTGCGCAGGGAAGTGGCCAAGCGCGGCGAGGCCACCCGGAAAAAATTTGAAAAAGGGTTGAAACTTTCGCTGAAGCTCCAGTCGCTCCTGCCGTTTACCGAGCAGAAGATCCCGTCGAAGCTGTTCCGGGAAGTACGCGACAGTCTGTTCGGCGAGAGCGTGCATTTCTGCATCACCGGCGGAAGCGCCGTACGGCGTTCGACGCTGGAACTGATGAACGGCATCGGCTACCCGCTGTTCAACGGATACGGCATGACCGAGATCGGGATCGCGTCCGCCAATTTCGCGCGGAAGGCAAACGACCGGCTGAACCCGTCGTTCGGCCAGCCGTTCTCGTGTGTATCCTTCCGGATCGACGAACACAAGCACCTGCTCGTCTCCGGTCCGTCCGTCTGCAAGCGGATGCTGGTCAACGGAAAACCTGCGGAGATCGACGAATGGTTCGATACCGGGGATATGGTGGAACAGGACGGCAAAGGGCGTTACGTTCTGTGCGGGCGCGCATCCGACGTGGTTCTCGGCGAAGGGGGTGAAAACCTGAATCCGGAACTGGCGGAACAGTGCTTCGACCTGACGTCCGCCAAAAACTTCTGCGTGCTCGGCGACGAGAACATGGAACAATTGGAACTGGTCTGTCAGGTGTCCGCCCAGATGGTGTCCGTCCAACGCGAAAAGCTGTAGAAGGATCTGAAAGAAGGCTTTTCCAGATTGCCGCTGACTTACCGGATCTCCCGCGTCTACTATACGACCGATCCGATCATGGACGAGACGGATATCAAGGTCAGCCGGTCCAAACTGCGTGCCAAGATCCAAAACGGGGAAGTCCGCCTGACGGAAGCCCCGCCCGCCGATGGAACGGTTTCCGGAGACGGGAAGGAATCGGACATCAAGATCATTCTCCGCGGTCTGTTCGCCGATATCCTGGACGTCGAACCGGAAAGCATCGATCCGAACAAGCATTTCATGAACGATCTCGGTGCGTCCAGCCTGGAATACATCATGCTCGTCAGCCGCATCCAGGAGCGCTTTGACGTCAACGTGGCTTTCGAGGAAGGGAACTTCGACTATTCGCTGAACGCGTTCGCCGCTCTGGTCGAAAAACTGATTTGTCTATGAGAGTGATCTATTTTCTGGCCCGCTGGATCGGTCTTCTCAGCGCGCTGGTCCCGGGACTGATCCTGTTCAAGCCGAAGATCTATTACGAGACGGCCGGCATGAAGCCGCACCGTTTCAAAGGGGGCGCTCTGGTCGTTTCCAACCACTACGCGGTCTTCGACTATATGGTCACCGTCTTCCTGTTTCTGCCGCGCTTTCTGCGCGTCGTCAGCGCCGAGTTTCCCTACCACAACCGGTTTCTGACGTTCGGCATGAAC
>JAGACN010000156.1 GCA_017614095.1 Clostridia bacterium
CGTTAATGAGAAGGTCGCTTCTCTTGCCGCAACAAGCGTTTTGAGGAATAGGGCTTCCCGTGGTACAACGGCTTTCGTGGTCCTTGGCTTCGGCTCCCCCGTACTCAGAACCCCACTACGTGAGTGGTGGGAGTAGTCAGCTGCCCGGGGTTCCGCAAATGAGGAGCAGGCAACCTGCGGTAATTCCTTTTCTGTCCGAAATCCTCCAAACGCATTTCTGAAAAGTGTAAGATTAGTATATCACAGTAGTCAGTACTTGTAAACCATTTTAGAATCTTTTTGTCCTTTTTGGTTTTTGTTTCAAAAAATTTTTCAAATCTTTTAAGTCCGGTTAAGATTTCTCCGTAAAATGGAATCAGAAAGCAAAGACCGGATTTCAGATACAGACAGGAGGGATCCTCATGCGCAAGACAAATTCGACCGGCCGCGAACGCAGACCGGCCGCCCGGCCGCTGACCGCAGCCGTGCTCATCCTTTTGGTCATTTCTCTCTTCACCCTTTGCTCCTGCTCGTTCTTTCCGACCGTAACGGAATCCGCTTCGGACCCCGAAGCCGCCGTTTCGGACACGTCGAGCGGGCAGGCGTCTGAAGGACAGACGTCCGACAGTTCCCGCGAAGAACCCGTCACCGACAGTACGATCGAGGCGGAGATCACGGACGGCGAATTCAGCATCGAAACGTCCGACGGACAGATGAGCCGGAACGGATCGGTCGTCACCATTTCCTCGGCCGGCACATATACGCTGTCCGGTCTGCTGGAAGGTCAGATCCTCGTCGAGGCCGGCGAAGACGACGAGGTCGTGCTGGAACTGAACGGCGTCACGATCACCTGCGGGACGGACTCCCCGATCAAAGTCCTGTCCGCGGGCAACGTGGACATCTCCGCAAAAGCGGATACCGAAAACGTCATTTTAGATACCCGGTCCGAAAAGACGGCGGACGACGCCGGCCAGGGCGAAGGCGCCGTATACGCAAAGGCGGATCTGAAACTGAAAGGTTCGGGCACGCTGGTCGTGACCGCATCCTACAACAACGGCATCCATACGACGAAAGACCTGACCATCCAGAAACTGTCCTTAAAAGTGACGGCCCCGAACAATGCGCTCAAAGGAAACGATTCCGTTACCGTCAAGAGCGGGACCGTCGTTGCCATTTCGACCAAGGGCGACGGGGTCAAGACCGAAAACACCGATGCCGACAAGAACGGCAATACACGCGGCGACATCACCCTGCTGGGCTGCACGATCACCGTCTATGCGGCCGGCGACGGATTCCAGGCGGCCCACGATTTCATCATGACCGCCGATGGAGACGGCGCGTCGCCTGTCCTTTCCATCTACACAGGATCCTACAGCGGTTATACCGCTTCGGACGCGTCTACCACGTCCTATAAAGGCATCAAGGTGCAGAACGAACTGAATATCCGGGCCGGAAGCGCGGATATCAAGAGCTATGACGACGGTCTGCACGCGGACTACGGGACTTCTTTCACCGCGGGCGGCATCGGTCAGGGCACGATCAACATTTCCGGCGGAACCGTCACCATCGCCGTCTACTCTCCCGAGTCTTCCACCGGCTCCGGCCGGATGGGACCCGGAGGCGGCGGAGGCGGCCGGCCCGGCGGAGGCGGATGGCCCGGCGGAGGCGGATGGGGAGGTCAGAAAACCGTTTCCGGCGCGGATGCCATTCACGCGGACTACCGGCTCAACATCTCCGGCGGAACGATCAATATCGACAGCGCCTACGAAGGGCTGGAAGCGAACGTCATCACCGTCACCGGCGGCAGAACGACCGTCGTCGGCGCGGACGACGGCATCAATGCCACGAAAGGCGTGACCACTCCGCAGGTGATCGTCGAAGGAGGATATCTGGACGTTACGGTCTCCCCGAACGGCGATACGGATGGCATCGACTCGAACGGCACTTACAAACAGACCGGCGGCATCGTGATCACAAGAGGTCCGAGCAGCCAGATGATGGCCGCGCTCGACGCAGAAGGCTCCGTCACGATCACAGGCGGCACGCTCATCGTACTCGGATACGGACGGGTCTCGGCGGGCGGAGACGTCCGGACGTATTCGCTGTCCCTGCATGCGTCCGGAACGCACACCGTTACCGTCGGAGACACGGCCTATACCTTTGACAACCTGTATTCCTACGGCGGAACAGCCGTCTACAGCGACGTTGCCGTAACGGCCAGATAAGATCCGCCAAACCGTAGAAAAAGGCCGCCCGTCCCGAAGCGGCCTTTTCCTTTTGCTTTTTCTTTTTGTCCCGCTTACCCGCCGATGTGCATTTTGCGGAGTTTTTCGCGTCTTTCGCGTCTTTTTTCGGCGAAAAGGTTGAAAAAAAGGATTCACTGTTGTATAATAATTTGTTGCGGGCTTTTTGTCCGCCATGCAAGCAAAAGAAGGAGAGATCGGTATGGATTCCTATACCCAGATGTACATGTGCGTCATCATCGTGACGGAACTGATGATGCTGGCCATGACCCTGCACGTGGCAGCCTATTCGGGTTTCACGAAAGAGCAGAAAGCCTGGTATCTGATCACGTTCCTGGCAGTCATGCTGTGTGCGGGCGCCGAATATGCCGTTCATTGCGGATTCTACGATCCTTCCTTCGCCGTTCCGCTGACCGTTCTCACTGTCATACAGTTTTCGCTCTCCCCTATGCTGGGCGTTTTTTTCACCGGTGCACTGGGACTTCACCGCGAAGCAAGGATCGCGAGCGTTCTGTTCTCGTTGAATATGATCGTGGAAATCGTGATGGCTCCCTACGGGCTCATCTTCCGGTTCGACGAAACAGGCTACCACAGGGGCGAACTCTTCCTGATTTACGAAGCTTTCTACGTCATCAGCCTCATTTATCTGATCGTCAGCATGATCGTGGTCGGCCGCCGGTTCCGGCACCGCGACTTCTGGACCATCGGCATGGTGCTGATCGTGCTGATCGCAGGCATCGTTCCGATGACGCTGTTCAAGCTGAACATCACCTACATCGCCATCGCCATCGCAGCCAGCCTCTGCTACATTTACTACAACGATCTGGTCCAGCAGGACATCCAGGCGGAACTCGTCGTCAACCAGAAACGGGTCTCGGATATGCAGAGCCACATCATCTCCGGACTGGCCAACCTGATCGAAAACCGGGACATGGACACGGGCGGGCACATTGCCCGAACCAGTTTTTACATGAAAAAACTCGCCGAAGCGGCGCGGGAAGACGGCGTATACGAAAAAGTCCTGACTGACCATTATATCGATCTTCTCTATACGCTGGCACCCATGCACGACGTCGGCAAGATTTTGATTCCGGACAGCATTCTGCTCAAGCCCGGCAGGCTGACGGCGGAAGAATTCGAACGTATGAAGGCGCACGCCACCGAAGGAAACAAAGTCGTAATGGAGATCCTGAACGGCATCACGGACGAGGAATACCTCTCCTTCGCCTCGGACATCGCCACATACCATCACGAACGCTGGGACGGTTCCGGTTATCCGAAGGGTCTGAAAGGTGAAGAGATTCCGCTGCCCGCCCGGATCATGGCGCTTGCCGACGTATACGACGCGCTCGTCTCGGAGCGCTGCTACAAAAAGGCCATTCCGCCGGAAGAGGCTTTTAAGATCATCGAAGAGGAATCCGGTTCCCATTTCGACCCGCTTCTCGTGGAGGTGTTCCTCCGTCACAAAGAGTCTTTTCTCAAAGAACCCAAAAAGCAGTAAATCGATCGGCGACGGGGGGGGTGCAATGATCAAACGCGTTTTCAGGCAAATGCTCTTTACACAAATCGCGTCCGCAATGACGGTGATGATCTGCATGGTCATAGATAGCATCATGATCGGACGTTTTCTCGGTGTGGAAGCAATGACGGCCTACGGGCTCGCATCTCCCGTCCTGCTCGTATTCGCGGCATTCGGAAGCATGCTTTCCGCAGGCATTCAGGTTTTCTGCGGAAAGGCGATGGGCAGCGGAAATATGGAAGAGACCAACACCGGTTTTTCTACCTCGGTCGTGCTGGCGGGGGCCGTTTCCCTCGTCGGACTCGCCGCTGTTCTGCTCCTTGCCTCCCCGATCTCCACCCTGCTCGGCGCGGGAGAGCCGACGCCCGAAAACGCCGTCTTCGGATTGACGAGGGACTATATCCGGGGTTTCATCATCGGCGCCCCGGCATACCCGCTGACGACGACCTCTTGATTGTCGACGAGTTCATCCTCGTACGGATCGTCCCCGCTCACGCTTCCGCAGACGGACTCGACGCTCACGTACGGAACGCTGAACTCCCGCAAAGTGACGACCGGC
>JAGACN010000022.1 GCA_017614095.1 Clostridia bacterium
TTCGACCAGGCAGAATAGATTTCCCCGTCGAAATAGTTCGGCTGATCGTACCGGTAGCGGCAGCGCAGTTCGATCACGGAATCCTTTGGAACGGTCGGTCTGGATTCGTTTGCCAGGTTGAACAGCGCGGATTCCATTTCGCCGCCCTTGATGATCCAGTCGCCCTGCAGCTGCGTGAACTCCGCGTCGCCTTTGACGCGCGCCCAGACCTCGATGGTGATCGATCCGTTATTGGCTTCGACCTTCGTGGCGTTCGCCATGAGTTTGTCGGGAACGGTGAGCGTGAACGCGACAATTGGATTGTCGTTGAATTCCTTGTCGGTCATATGAAGACTGGTGATCACGGGAGCGTCGAGATCGGTTTGCGTCAGCGGCTGGAACTTTTCGGCATCCTTGCCGACGCTTGCAATATCCGACCATTCGGAGAAATAGTACTTGTCCGCTTCTCCCGCGATTCGAACGGTCACGGCGAAACGGGCGCGGAAATACATAGTGTGCTGCGTATAGTCAATATGCAGCGCTTCCTCTTCCTCATCATACGTGTACTGCTCCGGACGCAGCTGATCCTTGACGCCGGGAATATGCCGTTCCGGATCGCCGTTCCAGCGCTCGTCGTTCGGCAGGCCGCGGGCGATCCAGATATCCTGAACGGTTTCCGTCGCGTTGTTGAAACCGCCCTGAACGACGTCCCACTCGCTGTAGCGCGGGTTTCCGTCGCTGTCGTGGCCGAGTCCGAAATATTCGTCTCCGTCCCAGTATTTCGTATAATGCCAGCCGGATACGCTGTCGTTCACGTCATCCAGCGCCCAGTCGATCTGGATTTCCGCCCAGATATCGTCGCAGCCCGCTTCCTGCATGAACTGGTCGATGGTGTCGTTCAGGTGCGCGTTATCCTTGTTTTTAAAAAACGTGGTCATGTCGTTGCCCAGGCTGTACGTGAATTTCGTCGACGTCGGAGAATCGCCGCCTTCCATCCACATGGCCGAAACGTAAGCCGGCGCATCCAGTTTGAACGGCAGATCGCCGTCCTTTGCCGACGCGAAGACGGTCATGCAGGACAGCAGAAGTACGCAAATGATCGCGATCGAAAGAATTCTTTTCAGCATCGTATTTCAATGCCCCCTTATTCAGCACATTCTTTTTGCCACTACAGTATATTCGCAAGACGGCGATTTGTCAAGAGAAACGAGTTCCGGAGGTCCGGAAAGTTGTCGGTTGCGGTCAGAACCGTTTGTATTCCGGCGCGTGCACCTGCAGCAGATACCGCTCGTTTCCGCACCGGTAGAGACAGGTCCCGCGCTCCGGGTTCCGGATCTGCGCGAACGCCGAGGGCTCCAACTGAAGCATTTCCGTAAAGGCGGCCGGGGACACGCTGCCCGGATAGAAGAGAAACTGATGCGCCGGAATGGAAAAGAGAGGGATGGTGTATTCCCGGATGCCCGGCAGCAGGAAGTCCTCGATGTTCTGCGAAGAGAGCCAGACCGCGGAATTCCGCTTCCGCACCCGCTTCATCGCCGACCGGAGATAATCCAGGACCACGGGGTTCGTCAGGAAGAGATACAGTTCGTCCAGAACGGCAACGGTATTCCCGTCCGTCACCAGCCGGTGGTGGATGTATGAGAACAGATTGAACAGGATCGTATCCTTCAGCCTCCGGTTGCACGCGTGGATGCCTTTCAGGCCGATGCAGACCAGCGACTCGTCGCAGAGAAGAGTCTCACCGTTGAAGAACCGGCTCTCCGAACCGACGCACAGCGACCGCAAAGACAGGCACACGTCCCGCAGCAGCGTTTCGGGATACAGTTTCCTTCCGTCCCCGGAAGGCCTTTTTGTTTGTTTTGCGGAGCTTGTCTTCATCCGTTCCGCGTATTCTTTTTCCGCCTTCCGGTAGAGGTCTTCCAGCGTCGGCGTTTTTCCGTTTCCATATTCCTCGTACAGATCGGACAGCAGCAGTTCGATCACGTCCGTCTGCTCTTCCGGGAAATCACGGTAGGTGCGGAAGAAATCCTTCAGAAAGGCGATGTGTCCGTTCAGCCGGTTGGCCGACCGGTACGAGTCGGGTTCCTCCCCGTCCGTTTCGTCCTCCGCGTCTCCGGACCAGTTGCGCACTTCCAGCGGATTGATCCGGCTGGTCCCGTCCATCAGATCGACGTACACGCCGCCGAGCGCTTCGGTCAGCGAACGGTACTCCCCTTCCGGATCCACGATGATGACCCGTTTTCCGGCCTCCCGCGCGTTGACGACCAGCAGCTTCAGCAGATAGGATTTCCCCTGTCCGGAGTTGCCCAGGATCAGGAGGTTGCTGTTCGTTTTGTCCGCGTCGCGTCTGTCCGGATCCACGAACAGATTGGTCCCGTACTTGTCGCGTCCGAGATACAGCCCGTGAGGGTCCGTCTTCCCGGAATACCGGAAAGGATACAGATTCGCCACGGAGACGGCGGGAAGCACCCGTTCGAACTCTTCGCGGAATACGTTGCTCCCGCACGGAAGCACAGACCGGAATCCTTCCGCCTGCCGTAGGATCAGCGGATCAACGGTCATCCGGCACCGCGTCAGCTCCGTCTGCACGGCGTTCTTCAGTTCCGACAGCCCCTGTTCGTCCGCCGCGCGCAGTTCCAGGAAGACCGCGCAGTGCACCAGAGAGCCGTTGTCCTGTTTCCGGTCGGAGAGCAAAGCGGACAGATCCTTCATATTCTCCTGCCCGTCCACGGACTCCTGCAGATGGGCCGATGCGGATTTCCAGCGGTTCCGGCGTTCCGCGCTCTGCAGCAGCCGGCTGCGTTCGGAGGCGGATACCGGCCGCAGATAGATGTGCACCGTTACCCCTTCCCGGTCGCCCAGACCGGACAGCAGTCCCTGCTCGGTTGTCACAGGCGGATACCCGCGGACCGCCCAGACGCAGCGGACGCTATCCCCGATCCGGTACCGGTCCGTGGAGAACCGCACGGCGGTCGGCGTGATCCGGTCCGGAAACCGTTTCGTCTTTCTTTCGTCCGGATAGACGTAGCCGCCCGTTCCCGTTCGCTCCCCGGCTTTTTCCGGCTCCTCCGCAGGCCCGAACCGGTCGGGTATGCCGAAATACCGCGTCAGAACGTTTTCGGCCTCATCCGGTTCGACAGGCGTCACCGTCAGCCCGCATCCGGAAGCGGTTTTCGCGAACGCGCGGATCCGTTCGGGAATGCCCGTACGCTTTTCCGCGGAGACGTTTCTTGGCAGCCGGAGCAAAAAGAAAAAGTCCCGCGAAGGCGACAGTCCTTCACGGGTCCCCTCTGCCATCGAAGCGAAGAACGCACGGTCCTTTTTCAAGATGTCCAGCACGGACGGATTGGTCTCCTCCCGGATGCGTTCTTCCAGAAACCGCTTGTTTTCCGTCAGGTTCTCCACCGCGTCCACGCAGAGCATTTCCAAACTCGGTTCCGCCTCCAGCAGCAGCGACAGTCCGCGGATCCGATCCTCCACCGCCTGCTCAGACAGGACGGACAGATTGGATGGCGCCACCCGGAACAGGAGCACCTCCCCGTCCAACGTCCGGATACCATTCTCCGTCCGGTCCAGTATGCCGTGCAGTTCTTGCAGCGAGCCCCGCTTCCCGGTCCGTACGGATGCGTCTTTTCCGGGAAACGGATTCAGCCCTCCGCGAAACAGCGGCCTCTTTCCGCTTTGTTTTCCGTCTCCAGAAGACGGTCCTTTCCTCCGGTCCGCCGCGGACAGCGACCGGCTCCATGGATTGCCCATATATGACGATTCCTCCTTTTTTCGCGAAAAAAGGCGACCGCCCGGATCGCCTTTTTCGGTTTTTCTATCTCATAGTTTTCGCTGTCAATATCTCAACATCTGAATGTCTGAGAA
>JAGACN010000157.1 GCA_017614095.1 Clostridia bacterium
CAGCAGCTTGCGGTTCGCTACACTTGGCGGTAACTACCCGTGGCGGGACTTTCACCCGCTAGAATTGTGCCATGCCCGGCACACCGAAAAAAAGCGCTCCGGACGGAGCGCTTGAAAGCTTTTGTACAGTCTGTCCGATCGGATGCCGATCAATAAACTTCGACCTCGGAAACGAACATCCAGTAGCCCTTCGGGAGAATACGGAATTCCACATAGCGGGCTTTCGCGGATTTTTTCAGTGTGCCTACGACATAGGGAACGCTGTCCGTATCCTTGAAGTCTTCGGTGCCGAGGGATTCGAACGTCTTTCCGTCTTCGGAAACCAGGATCTCAAACCCGCTCGGAGCGGCGACGCCGCTGCCGATCTTCTGGCTGCCGACCGTAATGACGAATTTCTTCACGCTCTTCTTTTCGCCGAGATCGACCCGGATGTAGGCGTATCCGTCTTCGCCCGTAGACGGGGTCTGCGTGTTGAAGCCGGCCCAGACGGGATCGCCGTATCCGTCGTCCTCGGGGATCGAAATGCCGTCGGTCAGCGAAGATCCGTTTTCATCCGGGTAAGCCGGATTGGCATTCGCGTCGTAGCCCCAGTTCACGTCTGCGCCGCCCATGCGGAACAGTTCGGACGCGGTATAGGGTTTGCCCAGCGCCAGATTGGCGTTATCGGCGGGCTGCTCGTCTTCGGACGGTTCCTCTTCGGAGGACTCGACGACGGGCTCTTCTTCGGAAGTCTCGACGACGGGTTCTTCTTCGGAAGACTCGGCGACGGGTTCTTCGGACGACGCTGCGGCCGGTTCTTCGGAGGACGCGGCAGCGGGTTCTTCGGAAGACGCTGCAGCCGGTTCTTCGGAAGAGGCGGGAGCCGGTTCGACGGAAGATTCTGCAGGTTTGGCCGGGTCACAGCTGACGGCGACCGCGCAGATGCCGAGCATCAAAGCGAGCGCAAGCAATAGTGCGATTTTTTTCATGACTGTTTCCTTTCCGATTCGTTCATTGCTGGGATCGAAACCGTTCGTCGATCCTTAATAAACTTCGATCTCGTTCAAGAAGGTCCAGACTCCTCTGACTTTGATGGTCAGACGGATGTACTGCGCGTTGATGTTCTCTGCGAGCGAATAGCCGATCCAGCCGCATGTTCCGGAGCCTTCTTCGCCGCCGGCGACGTCCTGCTTGCCGAGCGAAACGTATTTCTTGCCGTCTTCGGAAACTTCGATCTTCACGGAATCCGGAGCCTGGATGCCGGACGTGTTGCCGAGGAAGAAATTCGCGCGGATGACGCCGATGGATTTCAGTTCGCCGAGGTCGACGACGATCTTCGCTTCGCCGTCTTTCACGTTGTTGAGATCGTCTTTGCCGTCCTGGTAGTACAGGCCGAACCAGTTGTTGTCATAGGAAACGATGCTGGTTGCGACGCCGTCCGTCAGATCGGCGCAGTATGCGGGGTTCGAACCGTTGATGGAGACGCCTTTGACCGTAGCGCCCAGCGCCAGATTGTCGCCGGAGACTTTCGAGACGTCCTTGCTGGTGGTCACGGTAGACGGGTCGGCGCCGCCCTGGTTGCCGGCGTCCTCAGAGGACTCGACAACGGGTTCCTCTTCGGAGGACTCGACAACGGGTTCCTCTTCGGAGGATTCGACGACGGGCTCTTCTTCGGAAGACTCGACGACGGGTTCTTCAGAGGACGCGTCAACGGGTTCTTCGGAAGAGGCGGGAGCCGGTTCTTCAGAAGAGGCGGGAGCCGGTTCTACGGAAGATTCGGCAGGGGTCGTCGCGCAGCCGGCCAGAACGAAGAGGCCCAGCAGCATGACAACCGCCAGTAACAGAGCTGTTTTTTTCATGTCAGTAATGACTCCTTCCAAGGTAGTGATGGGATGTATTCTTTTTTTCTTTTCAAACGGTCGTTTCGGGCGGATACCGGCAAAACGGGAACAATCCGCCATTTTCAAGTTGAATATATCACAGGAAAACCCAAAAAGCAAGAGATTTGCGCATATTTCTGCCTTTCGGCAGGCCCACGGCAGCCAAACGGCAGTGCTTTCCGGCTCATTCCGCAGGGAAAAGCGTCGCGATCAGTTCCTCCAGGTCCTCCCGCGTGGTCGCGGCGTTGATCTTCTCGCGCATGCGCGCGCTGCCGCGGTAGTCCCTGCAGTACTTGGTCAGATGCTTCCGCATCTCCACCAGAGCGCGCGTCCCCTTTTCTTCTTCCAGCAACCGGATCTGCTTTGCGACGACCGCCCGGATCTCGGCGGCGTCCGGCTCCGAAAAGGCCGTTCCCTCCAGATCGCACAGGATCTCGCGGAAGAGCCAGGGCCGTCCGTAGGCGCCCCGCCCGATCATGATGCCGTCGCATCCGGTCCGTTCGACCATGTCCCGCGCGGACGCGGGCGAGTCGATGTCTCCGTTCCCGATGACGGGGACGGAGACGGCCTTCTTGACGTCTGCGATGACGGCGCGGTCGGCTTTTCCGCCGTACAGCTGATCGCGGGTGCGTCCGTGCACGAAGACGGCGGCCGCCCCGTTTTCCGCGCAGACCGCGGCCACATACGGCGCGTTCGCTTCTCCGGCGTTCCACCCTTTCCGTATTTTCACGGTCACGGGAACAGGGACCGCGTCCGCGACCGCGCGGACGATCCTGCCGCACAGGCCGGGGTCGCGCATGAGCGCGCATCCGTCCCCGTTGTTGACCAGTTTCGGCATCGGGCAGCCCATGTTCAGGTCGATGTACGCCGGGTCAAACTTCAGCATCCGGACGGCCGCCTCCGCCATGGTGGCGGGCTCGTGTCCGAACAGCTGGACGGCCGCCGGCCGCTCGTCGTCCCTTAGCTGCGCCAGCCGGTCCGTTTTCAGGTCTCCGTGGCAGACCGCCTTGGAGGAGATCAGTTCCGTGCAGACGCCTTCCGCGCCGTAGGAGACGCAGATGCTCCGGAAGGGATGGTCCGTCACGTTGGCCATCGGCGCGAGGAACAGCCCGTGCGGATAGTCCGTTTTTCCGATCTTCATCAGTTCACCGTCCTCCCGTTCCCGGCCGACCGGGTCCGTGCGGACACCGCGAGACGGAGCGGTTCGAACGCTTCCTCCCCCATCCGCGGCAGGATGGCGTCCAGCGCCTCGCGGGTCTCGGCGACCAGCCGCATATCCGCGAAGTCCGCCGTCCCGAGCGGCATCTCTCCGCTCTGCGCGACGCCGAAGAAATCCCCGGGTCCGCGCTGCGCGAGATCCGCTTCCGCGATCTTGAACCCGTCCGCCGTTTTGCACATGATGTCCAGACGGCTGTTTTCCTTCCCGCTGCCGTTCAGCAGCACGCAGAAGGATTTGCGGCTTCCGCGTCCGATCCGTCCCCGCAGCTGGTGCAGCTGCGAAAGGCCGAAGCATTCCGCGTTTTCGATCAGCATCACGTTGGCGTTCGGGACGTCCACGCCGACCTCGATGACGGAGGTCGCCACGAGGATCCTTGTCTTCCCTTCCGAAAAAGCTTTCATCGCTTCCGCTTTTTCCGCACCGGACAGTTTTCCGTGCACCAGTCCCATCGGGATGTCCGGGAAAACGCGCGTCCGCAGGTCCTCGTAGCAGGACTCTGCCGACATGCGGGACCCGTCCTCTCCGTCCTCCACCAAAGGGCAGATGATATATGCCTGTCCGCCCGCCGTCAGCTGGCGGCGGATGGACTTGTAGATGCGTTCGCGGTCCTCCGGAAGCAGGACCATCGTCTGGACCGGCTGTCTGCCGGGCGGCAGTTCATCCAGGACGGAAACGTCCAGATCGCCGTACAGGATGAGCGACAGCGAGCGCGGGATGGGCGTCGCGGACAGGACCAGCATATGCGCCCGCAGCCCCTGCTCGTTCCGTTCGCTCCGCTCCAGCAAAGCGGCGCGCTGGCGGACGCCGAACCGGTGCTGTTCGTCCGTCACGACCAGTCCGATCGACCGGAAAGCGACGGATTCCTGCAGCACGGCATGCGTACCGATCAGCAGGTCGATCTCCCCTGCGTTCAGCCGCTTCCTGATCTCTTTTTTCTCGGATTCCCGGATCGATGCCGTCAGCAAAGCGATCTTGACCCCGCGGGGCTCCAGCCACCGGCGGAGCGTAGCAAAATGCTGCTCGGCCAGCAGTTCCGTCGGCGCCAGCAGCACGCCCTGCATGCCGTTCCGGGCGCAGCATTCCAGCGCGGCGGCCGCGATCACGGTCTTGCCGCTGCCGACGTCCCCCTGCACCAGACGGGCCATCGGAACGCCTTTTCCGAAATCCGAGAACACGTCTTCGATCACCCGTTTCTGCGCGCCGGTCAGCGTGAAGGGAAGCGCGTCCGAAAGCGGTGCGTAGTCCGCCCGAAACACGGGTGCCGGCTGCGTTTCCTTCTCGGCACGCATGGACCGGAGCGCCAATTGGAAGACCAGCAGATCCTCGAACGCGGCCGACCGCTTCGCCCTCTCCAATGCTTCCATGGAATCGGGGCAGTGCAGCTGCCGCACGTATTCTTTCTTGCCCATCAGTCCGTACGTTTGACGGATCTCCTCGGGAAGTGTTTCGCGGATGCGGGCGCACAGATGCAGACATTGTTCGACCGTTTTGCGCATCAGGTTCTGCGTCATCCCGGCCGTCATCGGATAGACGGGCAGGATATCCGGGAGCGGGCTCCGCCCGCCTGCCGGCTCGATCTCGGGGGTGTTGGATTCAGCTCCGTAGAGGCCGACCGTAAACTTGCCGTACAGCCGGTATTTCGCGCCTTTTCGGATGACGGACGCCAAAAACGGCTTGCCGAAAAACGTGACCGTCAACGAGGCGCTGCCGTCCCGCGCGAGCATCCGGACGTACGGGATGCCGCTGTAGGTCTTTCCCTCGGACGGCTTGTCCACGCAGGTCACCAGTACCGCGTGGGTCTCTCCGTCGCGGCAGTCGGACAGCAGCCTGATATCCCCGCGGTTCTCATAGTTCCGCGGAAATGCGTGCAGCAGATCCCCGATGGTGTAGATATTCCGTTTTGCAAACA
>JAGACN010000158.1 GCA_017614095.1 Clostridia bacterium
CCCGAGCTGCACCCGGTTGGGGACGGACGAAGCCGTGACGGTGAACTCCACCCGCGGGCTGACGTTGCCCGCGCAGTCGACGACTTCGAAGGAATAGACGACCGGTTCGTCGCTGTCGAACTCGAATTCCGTGTCGTTGAACACGTACGGATACTCGGCCTGCTTTCCGGAGCCTTCGTTCCGCGTACAGTTGCGGTAGTTGCAGAACTCGCCGTTTTTATAGATGTTCACGCGGTGGACGCCCATGTTGTCGTACATGCCCGACCAGACGATCTGCAGGACGTCTTTGCCGCCGTCCCGAAGCTTCGACGTGCGGAAGGTGTCCGGCGGGACCGGCGGGACAGAATCCAGTTCGCCCGTCTCCAGATAGGCGCGGTAGGTTTTCAGATAGCCGTCCGTCGTATTGTACGGGGACAGGTAGTGCGGGAACGCAAACGTGAAAATGCGGTCCACGTATTTCGAGGCGATCTGGAACTGCCTGATCATCCGGTCCACGGTACAGGTCGACCAGTAGCCGCCGTATCCGTCGAAATTGTCGAAATACTTGCCGGTCGGCTGGATGAAGATCTCCGCGTTCGTCCACAGGACGATCTGTTTTCCGCATCCGTCCACGGCATCCCGGTAGGCCTTGGTCACCGCCTCCAGCCCGTCCAGGTCGTTGCCGCCCGCGCCCACGCTGTCCTGCGGACAGAGGATGTCGCCGTCGCGGAAATCCGCCCGTTCCAGGAACTCCTGCCAGAAAGCGCCGATGTTCCCGGTATCTTTGGAGACCCAGCCGCCTCCGAACATATTGACGTAGGGGGAGAAGATGAACGGCAGGTCGCTGATGGAGTGGATGCGGTCGAAAATGGGCTGCATGCCTGCCGCGAGCCGTTCCGCGTAGCGCACGCGGGACGCCTGGCCGTCGAATTCGGACGAATTGTACAGTTCGGGCACGAAATAGAAGCCGGCGAACGTTTCGGGATATTTTTCCGCGTAAACGCGATAGAGATCCTCCGCCGCGTCGGCGAAAACGGACGCGACTTCCTTCAGGCCGGTCACGTCGCTGTTCAGATACGGCCAGCCGACCGTCGTGTTGCCCATGCCGACGTACAGTTTCATACCGTAGGCCTTGCAGTAGTCGAAGAGGACCGTCAGCACGTCGCGGCCGGTCTGGAACGACGGATTCTGCGTCGGATAGTTCGCCGTGACGACGTACTGGGATGCGTCCGTGATCGGGTTCCCCGTCTGGATGGACAGCGTGTCGCCCATGATGACGGAATCGATGCCCATTTCCTTCATCAGCCGGAACTCGTTGTTCCAGCGTTCTTCCGTATAGTTGACATACAGCCAGGACTGGATGAAGGTCCCGGTGATCGGGCTGATGCCGGCCGAATGCATGGACGCGGGCGAGGGCTCGGTTTCTTTTCGGTTCATATCGGAACTCCCTTCTCCGGATTCCTGTTTTACGGACAGCGAAAACGGGACGATGTCCCGCAGGCCGTTTTCGCCGGTCTCCCCTGCCGGAAGGCCGGTCAGCGTGAAGCAGACCAGTTCGCCGGAACCGTTTTCCGTTAAGATCTGGCCGCACCGGACGTCCGCTTTGTTCGCAAACAGATAGGTCACGCAGGGGACGGCGTCTTTGCCGTCCTGGAGATAATCCGTCAGGTCTTTCAGCAAAGCCTGTTTCTGCAGTGTATTTTTCGTCATGGACGAAAGCGCGTCCGCAGACCACGTGGCGTCGATCCGCAAGCCGCCGTCCGAAACGATCGCCGTTTCCCCGTCCGTCCGGTATTCGCCCGGTACGCGCAGGACGACGCCGCGTGCGGACAGAATGCCTTCCGCCGCTGCCGGCTGCCCGGATTCCTCCGCCGGCTCGTCCGTTCCGCAGGCGCAGAAGGCCGAAAGGATCAGCAAAGCGGCAAGCAGGAGGCAGCGGACGCGGTTTTTGCTGCGCGCGCTCATTTCCCGGTCCCGATCCGGTCGACGAAGTCCGCGATGCGGACGACCTCGCCGCCGTTTTGTCTCGACTCTTCCGCGGCCATCGCGACGTAATGGCTTTCAACCGACCGGTCGATGGTCGTCACGGCATTGTCCAGAATGCCGTCCCGGAAATACCGGATCATCGACTGCATCATGCGTCCGTCGCCGCCGCCGTGGCCGGCGAAATCATCCGTCAGCGTGCGGACGTCGATGTGTTCCTTCTCGCCGCCGAACGGGCAGACGTCGATGGTGAATTCGTCCATGGAGGCCTCGATGTTGCCTTTGGTGCCCATGATGTTCATGGTCCTGCCCGGCGTCGCCGTGAACGCGGACATGGTGAAGCTGACCGTGGCCCCGCCCTTCAAGAGCAGATTGACCACCTGATGGTCGACCACGTTGTTGTCGTTTAAGAAGACGCATTTGCCGTACGGTCCGTTCCGGAGCGCCTCTTCCAGTTTTTCTTCGCTCGGGTCGGAGATCACGACGTCCAGCGGCCAGCCGAACGAGCCGCTCTTCAGCAGGTTGCCGTAGTACCGGTAGGGATTGTAGACGCAGGTGCCGAACGCGGAGCAGGTTTCCGAGCAGCGTTCCTTCGCTCCTTCCGGCGCGTAGGCCGGGCAGAAATAGGTCCGGTCGCCGAACGAGGAGACCGCTTCGCACTCCTTCCCCGCCAGCCACAGATAGATATCCATGTCGTGGCAGCATTTCTGGAGGATCATGGAGCTGGTCGTTTCGGAATTCCGCCAGTTGCCGCGCACGAAGCTGTGCGCCTGATGCCAGTAGCAGACCCGTTCCATCGCCTGAATGGACATCACGTCCCCGATGTCCCCGTTTTCGATCCGCTGCTTCAGCGTCTGGTAGAAAACGGTATACCGGAGCACATGGCAGACCATGACCTTGCGGCCGAGCCGGTTGGCGGTGTCGGCGATGATCTTGCATTCCTCGGCATTCGTCGAGATCGGCTTTTCAAGCAGGATGTCGTATCCCTTTTCCAATGCGGCGATCGCTTCGGAAAAATGCAGCCGGTCCAGCGTGCAGATCAAGAGGATATCCGCAAGCTTGTCCTGGCTGAGCAGATCGTCCGACGACGAAAAACAGCGGTCGTCCGGAAGATCGAACCGTTCCCGGAAAAGCCGCATATGATCCGGATTCGGATCCGCACCCGCGACGATCTCCAAATCGTCCGGAAAATGCGCGCAAAGTTTCGCATAGGTCTGAAAGCCGCGCGATCCCAGTCCGGAGATGGCAACGGTCAGTTTACGTTTCTGTTCGCTCATGAGTATTCCTCCGCAAAAATGTATCACAAATTGGTATGCATGGCGGCGTACTGCTTGACTTTCAGCCGGTTGATGGCTTTGGCGAAAGCCAGTTGAGACGCCATGTACTCTTCATACGACTGTTTCTTGCGCAGCTCCAGTTCGGCTTCCTGCATGGCCAGCCGTTCCTGCTCGACGTCGATGTCCGCCGGATCGATGGCCGATTCGCACAGCACGCGGACCCGTTTGGATGCCACGTTGACCATTCCCCGGGTCACGGCGCAGACGCGGAGAGTCCCGTCCGGGAGCGTAAAAACGATCTTCCCGTCGTGAACGGCCGCGGTCAGCGGCGAATGATTGGCCAGGATGCCCATCATCCCGTCGCTCGTAGGGATGACCAGCGAAACGCATTCCCCTTTGAAAAACGGTTTTTCCGGGGTCAGGATGTCCAGAGAGAAGGGGGTCATGCTTCCGCCTCCTTCGCCAGCCGCTCCGCCTTCGCGCGGACGTCCTCCAGCGTGCCGACGTGGAAGAACGCCGCTTCGGGGCAGTCGTCCATCTCGCCGTCCAGGATGGCCTTGAAGCCGCGGATGGTCTCCGCCAGCGGAACGTAGATGCCCTGCGTGCCGGTGAACTTTTCGGCCACGGAGAAAGGCTGGGACAGGAACCGCTGGATCTTGCGCGCCCGGTAGACGCTGATCTTGTCTTCCTCGCTCAGTTCGTCCATGCCCAGGATGGCGATGATGTCCTGCAGTTCCCGGTAATGCTCCAGGATCTCCTGCACGCGGCGGGCCGTTTCGTAATGCTCCTCGCCGACGATGTCCGGCTCCAGCATCCGGGAAGTGGATTCCAGCGGATCCACGGCGGGATAGATGCCCTGCTCGGCGATCTTCCGGCTGAGCACCGTCGTGGCGTCCAGATGCGAGAAGATGGTGGCCGGCGCGGGATCCGTCAGGTCGTCCGCGGGCACGTACACGGCCTGGACCGAGGTGACCGATCCGTCCTTGGTGGACGCGATGCGCTCCTCCAGTTCGCCGAGCTCGTTGGCCAGCGTCGGCTGATAGCCGACCGCCGACGGCATACGGCCCAGCAGCGTGGACACCTCGCTGCCCGCCTGGATGAACCGGAAG
>JAGACN010000159.1 GCA_017614095.1 Clostridia bacterium
AATTGTCCAACTACCATTACATCGACGAAAAATACCTGTATCCGGAATACGACCCGACCAGCGAGTACTCGGTCCCGTACGCCGGCGGCTATCTCGGGATCATCTACAACAACACGATGGTGGACGAGGAGGACGTCGACGGGACCTGGTCGCTGCTCTGGAACGAAAAATACAAAGGCCAGATACTCGGCATCGACAACGCCCGCGACGCGTTCGCGACGGCGCAGTACGCGCTCGGGCTCGACGTGAACTCGACCGACAAGGCCGACTGGGACGCGGCGGCCGCAAAGGTCCGGGAGCAGGTACCGCTGCTGCAGACCTGGGTCATGGATCAGGTGTTCGCGAAGATGCAGGGCGAAAACGCCGCAATCGCCGCCTACTACGCCGGCGACTACCTGACGATGGTGGACGAGATGGACGAAGCGGGGGGGATCGGGGATCATCTGTCCTTCTATCTGCCCGAAGAGGGAACGAATATCTTCTTTGACGCCATGTGCGTCTGCTCGGATTCGCAGAACTACGAGGCGGCGATGATGTACATCAATTTCCTGATGGAGCCGGCCATCGCTCTGGAGAACGCGGAATACCTCCGCTATACCTGCCCGAATACTGCCGTGCTGGAAAACGAAGAATACAGCATGCGCGACGAAGAGGTCCTGTATCCCAAGACGGAAGTCAAATCCAGCTACTACCGGCATCTGGATGAGGATACCATCGCTTATTATGAAAATCTCTGGAACAAGGTGAAAGCGGCGAGTTGACATCCGGCCCGTTTTCATCCGTTTCCGCAGACGAAAACCATACTTGCGGAGGCCCGGACCGGGGTATCCGCAAGTTTTTTCACCCGCGGATGAGACGCATGCGCGGTTTGATCGGAGGATTCTGTGATACGGACGTTCATATCTTATTACAAACCGTATAAGGCATTGTTTGCCGCGGACATGATTGCCGCTTTGCTGGTCGCCGGGGCGGATTTGTTCTACCCGTCCATTGCCCGGACCATTATCAACGATTTCGTTCCTGACCGCAACCTGCGGATGGTCATTCTCTGGGCTGTCCTTCTGCTCGGGATCTATCTCGTCAAACTCGGCATGCAGTTCTTCATGCAGTATATGGGCCATGTCATGGGGACCCGGATGCAGGCGGATATGCGCAGGGATCTGTTCGTCCATCTGCAGAGCCTCCCGCTATCGTTCTTCGACGAAAACAAGACCGGGACCATCATGTCCCGCATCATCAATGACCTCTTCGAGGTTTCCGAACTGGCACACCACGGACCGGAGAACCTGTTCCTCTGCGTGGCGCTTTTCATCGGCTCCTTCGTGGTCATGATCCGCATCCATGTCTGGCTGGCGCTGATCATTTTTGCCTACGTTCCGCTCGCGATCCTGTTTTCGGTCTTCATGCGTTCGCGCATGAACCGCGTGTTCAAGAAAACGAGAGAGCAGATTGCGGAAGTGAACGCCGAAGTGGAGGCGTCCGTTTCCGGCATCCGCGTTTCCCGCGCCTACGTGTCGTCCGATCATGAGATTGAGCGGTTCGACCGGGAGAACGGGCAGTTCGTCCGGGTGCGGAGCGAATCCTACAAGGCGATGGGACAGTTCTATTCGGGTATGGAATTTCTGTCCGATCTGCTCTATCTGACGGCGCTGACGGCCGGCGGCGTGTTCTTTTTTACCGGCCAGATCGAAGGCGGCGATCTGACCGCATTTCTGCTTTACATCACCATGCTGCTGAAGCCCATCAAAAGCCTCACGTCGCTGGTGGAGCAGCTGCAGGACGGCATGACGGGATTCCAGCGGTTCCAGGACATTATGCACGTGAGACCCGAGGACGAGCCGGAGCATCCGGTCGAAAAGGAAACGATCGAGGGACACATCCGGTTCGAACACGTGACCTTCCGGTATGAGAACGCCGAACGGTCCAAAGGGCGGAACGTCGTCGACGATCTCTGTCTGGACCTGCCGGCCGGCAAGACGGTCGCGCTGGTCGGTCCCTCGGGCGGCGGAAAGACCACATTGTGCCATCTGATCCCCCGCTTCTATGAGATCACCGAAGGAAGCATCACGCTGGACGGAACGGATATCCGCGACTACCGCAGGGCGGATCTGCGCCGGGCGATCGGCATCGTTGCGCAGGACGTGTTCCTGTTCAACTGCTCCATCCGTGAGAACATCGCATACGGGAAGCCGGATGCGACGTACGCGGAGATCGAGGAGGCGGCGAAAAAAGCCAGGATCGACGGGTTCGTACGGTCCTTGGAGAACGGATACGAAACGAATGTCGGAGAACGGGGCGTCAAATTGTCAGGCGGTCAGAAGCAGCGGATCGCCATCGCCCGCGTATTTTTGAAGGATCCGCCGGTGCTGATCCTGGACGAGGCGACCTCCGCTTTGGACAATCTGACCGAGACGCAGATCCAGCAGTCGCTGGAGGAACTGTCGCGGGGACGAACCGTTCTGGTGGTCGCACACAGACTGTCAACCGTCCGAAACGCGGACGAGATCGTGGTGCTGACCGAAAACGGCGTGGAGGAGCGGGGAACGCACGATGAACTGATGGCAAAAAATGCCCTCTACGCGGACCTGTATAACAACCAGTTCCGGGACGGAACGGAAGACCGCGTCCCGGTTTCCGGCTGATCCCGGCACCATCCGGTGAAAAGAAACGCTTTTTGCGGTTGACGGACGCCGAAAAAAATGGTATACTACCAATAACCAATGTATTTATGTTCAGAATGCGTAGATAGGAAACGGTGAAATGGGCATCAAACGATTAATCGGATTGCTGACGGCAACGCTGCTTCTGCTGCTGCTGCCGGCCTGCGAGCCCGGTGTGCAGGAATCGTCCGAGCCGGAGTCCTCTCTGGAGGAATCCGTTTCGGAACCGGAACAGAGCGTCGGACCGGTCTCGGAGATATCCGAACCGGATGAATCGGAGCCGGAGATCGAATCGTCCGACGAGCCGTCCGAAGACTTCTCCGAACCGGAAGAGTCCGGTTGGAAGGCGTTCCGCGACGCGAATGAGATCCGCGTGGAGACTTATCGGGCTTCTCCGATCCCCGATTCGGGTTTTTCCATCACGTCGTCCAGCATCACGGTCGGCGTCGGAAAGAGCAGCCCTGTTTCCTATGCCTTCAAACCCATCGGAGCGACAAACCGGAAACTGGTCTGGGAGACCGGAAACCCGTCCATTGCGACCGTGTCCGAGGATGGCATCGTGACCGGCGTCAGCCCCGGAAGCGTTTACGTGACCGCCACGACGCAGAGCGGGCGCTCGGCCAGTTGCAAAGTGACAGTCGTCCAGACGGACAGCACGGCGCTGGGCAACCTGATCGACCGCATCACGCTGGGCACCTTCTCCGGCTGGTCCTTCTGCTACTGGGATTTCGATCTGGACGGCGAAAAAGAACTGGCCGCCCGGAAGGCGGACCCCCGCGGCATCGCCCCCGAAGTGACCATCTACCGCGTGTCGGACGGCGAGAAACTGTGCACGTTCGACGTCGGAGACGGCGAGGAATGGGGCTTCTGGAACGGCAAGCTGGACGGGATCTCCCGCTCCTATTACCTGATTTCCTTCAAGCAGTTCCCGGACTCCTCCGTGACCCGATACGTGATCGAACTTCTGCTGACGGACGCGGAAGGCAAACTGACCACCCGCCGGCTCTACTACCGGGACGAGACCGGAAACGGAACAGCCAACAGCCAGACGATCTGCTACATTTCCGATGCGTCGGGCGAACTGACGGAAACCGATTACGACACGTATCAGGCGTTCCGGACCGCCTTCTTCGCGGAAAACAAGCAGCAGGGAAGCAACCTGACGTTCGTGACGGGTTCCGAATCGGAATCCATCGCGCGGTCGCTGCGGAAATCCGGCTGATCCCTGACGGAGCAAAACAGAAACAGAAAAAAGGAAAAAGATAAAAAACCACCCAGATTCTCAAAATCGACAGGAGGAAATCTCGTATGATGAGAACAAGACACTCGCGGCTGCTCGCGCTGGCTCTCTGCCTGCTGCTCTGCTGCGGACTGGTGCTCGTCGCCTGTGAGAACACGCCTCAGGAATCTTCGCAACCCGCGGAGAACAATTCCCAGGCGGACGATTCCCAGGCCACTTCCGGATCCGAACAGACCAGCTCCAAGTACCAGGACGCTGACGGTAACTACACGACCGCCAACCTGAACATGCCCGAATTCAACTTTACCGAGACGGAATTCCGCGTTGCCGTCACAAGCAACCAGGTCCAGACGACCTACTTCTCGGAAGAGATCGGCTACGACATGTACGACACCACCGACACGGTTCTGAACGAGGCAGTCAAAACGCGTAACGACCTGATGGAGGAAAAGTTCAACGTGACCATCGTTGCCGTTCCCGAATCGGACGTCACGAACGCGGTCCGCGAAGACGCGACGGCCAGCACGCATCTGTACGACGCGGCCATGCCCTTCATGCCCGGCTGCGCGAACCTGGCTCAGGAAGGGCTGCTGTATGACCTGACCGGCTTCTCGAACTACATCCATCTGGATGCCCCGTGGTGGGATCAGTCCGCGAACAGCGGTCTGTCCATCGGACATCACCTGTATTTCACGACCGGCGACATCTCCATCATGCAGAAGATCGTCTCCTGCGCGGTCACCTTCAACAAGACCATGTATGAAGACAGCATCGCCGACACCTACGGCGACATCTACCAGATGGTCCGCGACAACAAGTGGACGCTGGACACCATGTACGCCATGGCGAAGATGGTGACGGCGGATACCGACGGCGAAGGCGGCATGACGGCTGCCGATACGTTCGGCCTTTCCGCTTCCAACGGCGACGCCCGCGGCTTCTACATCGCTTCCGGTCAGTCTCTGATCCGCAAGGACGAGAATGACCTGCCGGTCCTGTATCTCGGCTCCAACGAGATCAGCATCACCACCGCTCAGAAGATCCTCGGCCTCATGGCTGAAGGCGATCAGTGGCTGCTGAACTGCCAGAGCTACCAGGGCCAGGTCCCGGATATCTGGGTCCTCTCTCTGCAGATCTTCGGCGAAAACCGCGCTCTGTTCCGTACGACCGCGTTCTCTGCCATCAAGAAACTGCGCGCCTATACGGACGCTTCCGACTTCGGTATCGTTCCGATGCCGATGGTCATCGAGGGACAGGATCACTACTATACGCCGGCCAACTGCGACCTGGCGTACGGCATCTGCATCCCGGTATCCGTCTCGAATCCGGAATTCTCCGCCTACATGATCGAGGAAATGTGCTGCTCGGCGAAGAACACCGTCACGCCGGCTTACTACGAAGTCACGCTGAAACACCGCGATTCCAAGGACGCCGAGTCCGAGGAAATGCTGGACAAGTACATCTTCAACCATGTCGTGTACGATCCCGGCTTCGTGTACAACTTCGGTTCCATCAACGGCCTGCTCGGCGGCCTTGCCGGCGAGAAGAGCACGGACGTCGTCTCCAAACTGGACGGAATGCGCGGCTCCATCGAAACGGCTATTCAGGACTGCGTAGACGCCTACGAGATGAACAGCTGATCGACGAAAACCAAAAACCGAATCAGACAAAAGAGGCCCCGGCAGAACGCCGGGGTCTCTTGCATTCACAAGGCGTCGATTTTTCCGGACGGAAGATATTCCAGACCTATTGCGAAAAAACCGGATTAATGATAAAGTGGAAGCGAAATCGAACTGCACAAGGAGGCACCTATGTCCATTCCCGTTCCGGAGCCGCGCATCCGCGCGTTCGAATCGTTCGGATTCGGCATGTTCGTCCACTGGGGACTGTATTCCCAGCTCGGCCGGGGCGAATGGGTCCGCCATTTCGAACGGATCCCGCCGGAGACCTACGACGAACTTCTAAAGACCTTTACCGCTTCCCGTTTCGACGCGGACGCCCTCGCAAGACTGGCCCGCGACGCGGGCTGCCGGTATATCACGCTCACCGCGCGTCACCACGAAGGGTTTTCCCTGTACGATACCAAAGGGCTCAGCGCGTTCGACGCGCCGCACAGTCCGGCCGGACGGGATCTGATAAGCGAATTCGTGGACGCCTGCCGCCGGCACGGGATCGCTCCCTTTTTCTACCATACCACGCTGGACTGGCGTCATCCGGACTTCGAAGGCGACTTCCGGTCCTATCTGAAATACCTGCGCGCGTCCGTAGAGATCCTGTGCACTGCATACGGCCCCATCGGGGGGATCTGGTTCGACGGCAACTGGTCCAAGCCGGAAGGGACGGACTGGGAGGAGGACGAACTGTACGCCCTGATCCGCCGCTATCAGCCGGAAGCCATGATCATCAACAATACCGGGATCGCTTCGCGCGGCAAAGTGGGTCATCCCGAGATCGACTCCACTACGTTCGAGCAGGGCCGTCCGGAACCCATGGACCGCGAAGGGATGGACAAATACGTCGCCGCCGAGATGTGCGAGACGCTCAACGACCACTGGGGGATCGGGACCAAGGACTTCAACTACAAATCACTGGCCCGTCTCATTGAAAATCTGTGCGCCTGCCGTAAAGTCGGCGCCAACTACCTGCTCAACGTCGGTCCGGACGGCGAAGGCTCGATCCTGCCGCTGCAGGCCGAACTGATGCGCGGCATCGGCGCATGGATCCGGGCGGTCGGAGAAGACCCCGTCTATCTGGGGCGTCCGTGCGGCGTGTCCGGCGAAGAGGGAACAAAGGATTTCGCGTTGAAAGAGGCAGGCGGGGACCGGATCTGGTTCTTCATCCACGATCTGCCGGTCGCCGGAACGGAACCGGTCAAACGGACGTTCCTCGGCCTGAAAGACACGATACGGGATCTGCATTGGACGGACAACGGCGAATCCCTGCCCCTGACACAGTCTGGAGGCTCTGCCGAGCTTGCCCTGAGCCCCTATCCGTACGGGACCAGTCTGGTCGTACGCATTGCGGAAGGGCGGGTCTGAGGCGGATCTCTGAACGATTATTCGGTCTCGACGACGGCTGTCGCCTCTTTTGCGAGCCGCTTGCGCAGCCGGTTCATGCCGATTGCGATGACGAACCCGACCAGTCCGTCGGCTGCCAGAACGATGTACGTGAAGGTCTTGAGCACCTGCTCCTCGAACGGGACCAGCGCGATCAGGACGGAACAGACGATGAAGATGGCTGCCACGCACAGGACCGGGATCCAGAGGACGGACTTCAGACATTTTAACTGAATGGCGTTCTGCAGCTGGATGATGGCCGTCAGCATGATGCAGATGTCCAGAAAGATGATCAGACTCGTTGCAATGAAATCGGCTTTGATGACGGTACAGACACCGAGCAGTATGGCCAGTACGCCGATGGAAAAACCGTAGGAGGACAGGTTCATATACTGTTTCTCTGCAAAATAGCGAATGGTCCACGCGGCGCCGATGATGATCAGCATGGCACCGATCAGAATAGCAAAGATCTTGGTGTCTATGGACGTAAAGAGCAGGAGAATGCCGATCACAAGGAATACGATGGGGAGCAGGAAGGAGAAAAGCAGTCCGCGGTCGTGCATAAAGGCTTTTGCACCGTTGACGGGTTGGTTGCTGTTCATGGTATTACCTCCGAAAAAATGATGCGGTCCGCCCGTCCGGCGGTCCCTTTGGAAAAAAACGCGCCCCGCGGGAAAAACGGGGCGCGTTTGCGCGTGACGAAAATTACGCTTTGCCGTTGCAGCCGAGCACGTCGATCAGTTTGTGACGGACGAGTTCCTTGATGTTTGCGCGGGCGGGTTTCAGATATTCTCTGGGGTCGAACTTGTCGGGATGCTCGCAGAAGAACTTCCGGATGGTTCCGGTCATGGCGAGACGGAGGTCGGAATCGATGTTGATCTTGCAGACCGAGCTGCGGGCCGCTTCACGGAGCTGAGATTCCGGAATGCCGACCGCGTCCGGCATGGCGCCGCCGTGTTCGTTGATCATCTTCACGTATTCCTGCGGAACGGAAGAGGAGCCATGCAGAACGATCGGGAATCCGGGCAGGCGTTTTTCAACTTCTTTCAGCACGTCAAAACGGAGCGGAGGCGGGACCAGGATGCCTTCCTCGTTGCGGGTGCACTGCGCGGCCGTGAATTTGTACGCGCCGTGCGACGTACCGATGGCGATGGCCAGCGAGTCGCATCCGGTGCGGGAAACGAACTCTTCGACTTCTTCGGGGCGGGTGTAGGATTCCGCGCCGTGCGCGACCTTCACTTCGTCCTCGATGCCGGCGAGGGTGCCCAGTTCGGCTTCGACGACGACGCCGTGCTCATGAGCGTATTCCACGACCTTGCGGGTGATCTCGATATTCTCTTCGAACGGCTTGGAGGAGGCGTCGATCATGACGGAAGTGAATCCGCCGTCGATGCAGGCTTTGCAGGTTTCAAAATCCGGGCCGTGGTCCAGGTGCAGAACGATCGGGATGTCCGGGCAGTTGATGACGGCCGCTTCGACCAGTTTGACCAGATAGGTGTGGTTGGCATAGGCGCGGGCCCCTTTGGAGACCTGGAGAATGACAGGCGCGTGCTCTTCGGAGCAGGCTTCGGTGATCGCCTGGACGATTTCCATGTTGTTGACGTTGAATGCGCCGATGGCGTATCCGCCGTTGTAGGCTTTCGCGAACA